>JAIRRU010000016.1 GCA_031255815.1 Treponema sp.
AAGATAAAGCAGGGAACCGTGCTCATCGAACCCACCAGCGGGAACACGGGCATCGGCCTGGCCTATGTGGCGGCGGTTAAAGGCTACCGGATTATCCTGACCATGCCGGAGACCATGAGCCTTGAGCGGCGGAAGCTCCTCAAGGCCCTGGGCGCGGAACTTGAGCTTACCGAAGGGGCCAAGGGCATGAAGGGGGCCATTGCCCGGGCGGAGGAGCTGGCCGCCTCCATCCCCAATTCCTTTATCCCCCAGCAGTTCAACAACCCGGCCAATCCGGCGATCCACGAAAAGACCACCGGCCCGGAGATCTGGGACGACACCCAGGGGAAGATCGACATCCTGGTGGGCGGGGTCGGAACCGGAGGCACCCTTACCGGCGCGGGAAAGTACCTTAAATCCAAAAAGCCCGGCCTTAAGGTGGTCGCCGTGGAACCCTCCGCCAGCCCCGTGCTCTCCGGCGGCAGCCCCGGCCCCCACAAGATCCAGGGGATAGGCGCGGGCTTTGTACCCCAGGTCTACGACAAGGGCATAATCGACGAGATCTACCAGACCGACGACATCAAGGCCGGAACAACCGCCCGCCTTCTGGCAAGGAAGGAAGGCATCCTGGCGGGAATCTCCTCCGGTTCGGCCCTGGAAGCCGCGCTGAGCATTGCCAAACGGCCCGAGAACAGGGGCAAGACCATCGTCGCGGTGCTCCCCGACACCGGCGAACGCTACCTTTCCACCTGGCTCTGGGACGATAATTGAGCTTGTTCCAAAACCGGGTACTTTGCTTAGGCTAAAAGTACGGATAAAGGGATAGCCGCGAACCGCAGTGCGGCTTTGTGCGCCTTCGTGGTAAAATATTCTTTTCCCACTTTTATCCGCCTTTTGAATAGGGACCGGATGCCGGCGCGGCGCGGAAAATTCGCCCTATCAGGGGCGGGCGCGGAACAGGGGCGGCAGTTCGGCAAGCCTGAAGAGGCCGGGCCGGGGGGCCAGGCCGGAAGCGGTATCCTCCGCTTCCCCGGCGGCCTCGTAGTAGGAAAGCCGGGCCGCGCTGCCCGTGGCGGCAAGGGCGTCCGCAAGGGTATTTAAGGCGATACGGTTCTGCTCCAGGGGGCTAAAGGCCCGGCAGCTGGGGCAGGAACACCAGGCGTCTTCCTTTCCCCGTTCCGGCCAGATGTGGAAAACCCCGGTATCCCCGGCGGCGCGGAAGATCTTTGCCGCCTCCGCCCTAATGACCCTGATGCTGTCCGGGTTGGTGGGGCAGAAGTTGCCGTCCTTTACCCGCCTGCCGGAAACCATGCGGAAAAGTTCCCGGCGGAACAGGAAAAGCCGCCGGGGCAGAAACAGGGAAAGATCCCAGCCCCCCCGCTCAATGATGAGGGCGTAAGATTTTGCCGCTTTCCTGATGTCGGCGCCCCGGGAGCGGAAGCTCCTGTCCCCCAGGGAAAAAATTAAGGCGTCCGTCCGGTTTCTGGCGGCCCAGGGGATCAGGGCTTCCAGATCCCTGAACTTCATCCTGACCGGAACCGCGAGCCGCTTCCGTTCCTCCGGGGAAAGGCCGGACGCCGTATAGGCTCCTTTTTCCCGCAGGGGGTAGCGGGCCTTTTCCCCGGGAGAAGCCCCCGCCGCGGAAGGCAGCTCCTCCCGGCCCGGCGCGGGCCATTTTATACCCAGGGCGGAGAGAAAATCATAGATCCCGTTGCAGAGCCCCCGGGGGGAATCGCCGTATATCTCGACCCGTTCCGTTCCGGCGCGCCAGGTAAAGCCGCAGCGTTCCCCTTCCGCATCCCCCCCGGCGTTGAGCAGGATGAGCGGAACCGAATCATCGGGCGCGGGGCCTTCCGCGTCCAGCAGTTCCGGCTTCTGAGCGGGGAGCCCGGCAAGGCGGCGGAGCAGATCGATACAGCGGGCCATATCCTCCGCGGGCTTGCGGAGCGCGGGCAGCGCCGGGACAAGGATAACCCAGTCTTTGGATACGTCAAAAACCGCCATGGCTACATAGACCTTTAATAAAACTACGCCGATACCTTTGAACGGTAGCGTTCAACCTCCCAGTTGTTAATGAAATCAATCTGATCGGGGGGCATAAAGAGCGGGCCGCCGAAGCTTTCGGTATAAACCGCGACCCTGGCGGCGTCGTTGAACAGTTCCACCGCGTTCGCGGCGGCTTTTTCCGAATTGCCCAGGCCGAAGACGCCCAGGCCCTGAAGGGCCGCGATCCGGGGAAGGCGTCCGGTTTTTTCGCGGTGCCTTTTCAGGGCCTCCGTAAGGGCCCCCGCGCTTCCGGCCGCGGCGCTTTCGATAAACAGCGGTTCGCTTCCGGCGTAGACGATGTGATCCGGGGTAAAGGCCGAAGAGAGCGGCTTAAAGGCTTCCCTATCGGCGGTAAAACGGCAAAGCTCCCGGTTCCGCCCGAACCGGACAAACCAGCGCGCTTCGCCGCTTATCCGGGCCGCCGCCTCCTTAAGCTCCCCGGCAAGGGAATCCGAATTCCCGAAGGAAGCCGCCTCCCCGCTTAAATCGGGCCTGCGCTTAACCCGCCCCTCTATGGCGGCCATGATCCGGTCATAAACGGCTTTAACCCCCTCCGGCTCGCCGGCCCCCGCGAAGATCCCGTGGTTCTGGAGGAAGATGATCCCCGCGGTTTCCCCCTTTTCCGCCCGGTAGCTGTCCATGGCGTCTTTTACCGCCTTCGAAAGGATGTAACCCGGATTGATCGAAGGAATCCAGATGCTGTCGGGAAAGAGCTCCCGGGCCGCTTCCCTGCCCTGCCGGGCGCAGGTAAGGCCGTTTACCAGCGCCGGGTGGGTATGAACCGCAAAGGCAAAGGGAAGGATGTCGTGAAGCAGGGTTTCCACGCTGGGCCGCTTAGCCTCCTCACCCGGCGCCCTGGCGGCCATCATGTCCGCGAGAACCGCCGCTTCCCGGCTGCCGGCCTCGGCGGGGTAGTTTTTTTCCCAAATCCGCGCCAGGGCGGCCCGGTTCATTTTAACAAAATCGCCCGGCTGGGCGTTTGCGAGACTGGCGCCCGAGGCTTTTATGTAGAGGTAATCCCCATCCTTGAACGAGGTATTCCCCCCTCCGGCAATCACATAATCGGAATTGGAACCGTAAAAACGCGAAATCTCCGCCAGATCCTGCAAACTCATACAAACTCCTCAATCCGGTAGGCTGTGGGCGGTTCAAATTGTTTCAAAACCAAACGGGTTTTGAAACGAACTTAATTAGACTTGTTCAAGAACCCGGTTGGTTCTCGAACAAGTCCTGCAAAATGCTCCGCATTTTGCTGTTTTTAAGCGGTTGCTGTTTAAAAACTGAAGTTTTTAAACAACCTTATTATTTTCAATATCGCCTTTTTTGAAAAGCCCCCGGGTGAACGCCTTTGGCCGGAAATTCTTCTCCCGGTTTGCCGTGGCGAAGCACCCGGACGGGGCGCGCCTGCTCCGGTTTGCGGGGAAATTCCGTTTCCGATGAAACAACTGTTACCCCGCATTGCCTCAAAATTAATCTAGCCGAAAAGGGGCCGGTTCCTCAAAACTAAAACCTGGCCGAAATCAGACCGCTTCGGCCTGACTTGCCTCCTGTCCGGAGGGCTGTTTCACTCTGTCCTTTTCCCGGTTTATGTGCAAGAGCCGCTCTATCGCCCGGTTCAAACGGC
>JAIRRU010000019.1 GCA_031255815.1 Treponema sp.
CTCCAGAAAGAACGGTAACCCGCGGGATGGGGAAGGGGGCGGGCCTTCAGGTAGGCTTCGGCGATATCCAGCAGGGTTCCCTCGGCAAAGGCCCGGCCGATAAGCTGCACCCCCACCGGGAGCCCCCCCTCCACGGAGGCGGGGAAAGACAGGGCAGGACGCCCCGCCAGATTCGCGCAGCAGGTATACAGATCCGCCGCCTTCTGGGCAAAGGGGGAAAGGGAAAGCTCCCCCCGGCCGAAAGCCCGGGTGGGGAACACCGGGAGAAGGACGGCAAGGAAGGGCGGCTTGTCCTGGGGATCGGCGTACTCGCTTTCCCCCAGCAGGGCCTCGAAGCTCCTCCTGATGCCCCTGCGGATCCGCTGGGCCCGGAGGTAGTAGCGATCCTGAAACCCCGAACGGAGGACGAAGGTTCCCAGGAGGATCCGCAGTTTTACTTCCGGCCCGAAGCCCGCCTCCCGGGCCTTGTCGATAAGGTCGTCGGGGTTTTCGGCCCAGTCCGGCCTTTTGCCGTAGCGGATGCTGTCAAAACGGGCCAGGTTGGCGCTCGCCTCGGCAGTGGCGATGCTGTAGTAGGCGGGTACTCCGTATTTCAGGATGGGCAGATCCAGGTCTTTGAGGGTGTAGCCCAGGGCGGCCAGGCCCTGCTTGGCCTTTTCAAAACCCTGCCGGACCTCGTTTTCCAGCTCCGCCGCGCCCGCGGCGATTTTCAGGGCCTCTTCCCCGGCGCCCTCCGATCCGGCGGCGCCTTCCGGGGCGATTGCCCGGGCTACCGCCTCCGGGGAAAGCACCCCGATGAGCCCTTTCCCCGCCCCCTCCGGGCCCCGCCCCTCCGGGTAGAGGGCCGGCGCGGCAAGAGGGCTGTCCCGGGAACTCTGATCCATCGGGTCTCCCCCCCGGATAAGGGCGAAAACATCCCGGCAGCGGGAAACCGAATCGGCCAGGACGCCGATTCCCTCAAGGCTGGAAGCGTAGGCCACCAGGCCGTAGCGGGAAACCGCCCCGTAAGTGGGCTTGAGCCCCAGCACCCCGCAGAAGGCGGCGGGCTGCCGTACCGAACCCCCGGTGTCCGAGCCGAGGGCAAAGGGCACAAGGCCCGCGGCCACCGCCGCCGCCGAACCCCCGGAGGAGCCGCCGGAGACCCGCCCGGTATCCCAGGGGTTGTTGGTGCGCTTTAGCCCCGAGTTGTCCGTGGAGGAACCCATTCCGAACTCGTCCAGGTTGGTCTTCCCCACCGGAACCGCCCCTCCGGCAAGGAGCTTCCCCACCGCCGTGGCCGTGTAGGGCGCCCGGAGCCCCTCCAGCAGTTTCGAGCCGCAGCTTAGGGAGAAGCCCTCCACGGCGATATTGTCTTTTACGGCAAAGGGAAGGCCGGAAAAAACCCGCCCCCCCTCTCCCGGCGGGGGGCTTTCCGCGGAGGCCCCTCTTTCGGGATCGAATTCGATAAAAGCCCCGATTTTATCTTCCCATTCCTTGAAGTACGCTAAAAAACCTTCAGGCGGTTTAAACATGGCACAACCTCTATCCGGTACGGCTTCCGGGCCGCACCGTTACATGGTTTTGGAGCATTTCCCAAAAGCCGGAGTTTCGGGAAAGCCTCTTTGGAGAACCGGGAAAGGGGAAAGCCCCCCGCCCGCTTACAGGACGTTGGGAACCACTACGAAGCGGCCGTCCCGTTCGCCTGAATTGTCAAGCAGGCGGGCGCCGGGATCTTCGGGAGGATTCCCGGAACTACCGTTATGGGGATTCTGACTATCGTGACGGAAATGGCCGGAAGAAACGGTACGGGCAAGGGCGGAGAGTCCGGCCGGGGCAGCCTCCGCGGCGGCGCCAAAAAGCGCCTCGTCCCTGTCGGCCGCCTGCATGGCGGCAAAGTACCCCAGCATCTGCTCAAAAGCCGGGAAAGCGGCGGCCAGCTCCTCATCCCCCAGGTTGAGATGGGCCAGGGCGGCGGTTTCCCGCAGATCCTCGATATCCATGGGCCGATCTTGGCATAGAGGCTTTTTCCCTGTCAAGGCGGCGGTGTTCCGGCCCGCCTGTCCTTTTCCCTTCGCGGGCTTCGTGCGGTTTGCGCGGTCCGCGGCGAAGGGGGATTGCCGCACCAGGGCCCGCGTTGACAGCCGCGGGGGAATAGCCGAACATGGGTTTATGGACCGCTTTTTGCTGCACAGATCTATCCGCGCCGCCGCGAAGGCCGGATTCTCCCGCTCCGGCGGCCCCGGGGGCCAGAATGTTAACAAGCTCAACACCAAGGTCACCCTGCGTATAAATTTGGCGGATCTGTCCGGCCTTGGCGAGGGGGAGGCGGCCCGGCTCCGGGAAAGCCTGGGTTCCCGGCTCAGTTCCGGCGGCGAACTGGTGATCAGCGCCAGCGAGGAGCGATCCCGGCTGATCAACCTGGAGCGGGCCTACGCCAGGATGGAGGCCCTTATCGCCGCCGCGGCCCGGCTTCCCAAACACCGCCGCCCTACCGGCCCCACAAAGGCCGGCCGCGAGGCCCGGCTCAAGTCGAAGCGGCTGCGCTCCCTCAGAAAGGCCGAGCGCTGCCGGCCGCAGGCCGGGGAATAATCCGGCGGGCCGCTTGCAGGGCCGTTTCAAAAACCATAAGTATACATGTATAGCTCAATGAAAAAAACAGGGCGGGGTTCTATACGCATGGCTAGTATTTTCGCCGTAAAAGCGGGTTTTCGGCGTTTTTTTTCGTTTGCCGTCTTGCTTTTCTCTAAAAATGACGTAGTATTTTATACGTTCAATGAAAAATGTTTTACTCAATGTATATTTGTATAGCCGGAGTCTGCCCTTAATGTATATTCATGAGGGGCAGGGTTTCTTAAAACGCACACGTATGCAAATGCGCCGGATCAGAGCCCGCGGCCTGCCCGCGGGGCTTTGCGGCGGCGCTGCTATTAACCCAGGGGATCTGCTATGAATAAACGGCCGGACGGCGCAAGGGCTGGGGAAACCGGGAACAGAACCGCCCTGGGGCGCAGGGTCTGGAACGCCCGCGGCCTCTACCTGCTTTTTTTCATTCCCTGCGTATACATCATTATCTTTAACTATATCCCCATTTACGGGGTTATCATGGCGTTTAAACGCTTTTCCCCGGGCCGGGGGATATGGGGCAGCGATTGGGTGGGCTTCTACCAGTTCCGGCGGCTCTTTGATTCCCCGAATTTCTGGATGATCCTGCGGAATACCCTGATCCTGAGTTTTTATAATATCGTTGCCGGTTTTCCCTTCCCCCTTATCATGGCTGTCTGCGTAAACCACTGTATCCTTTCCCGCTTCAAGAAGGCCGTGCAGACCATAACTTTTGCCCCTTACTTTTTGTCCGCGGTTATTCTGGTCGGGCTGGTTACCCAGGTGCTCAGCATGCGTACCGGGGGTTTCAACCTCCTCCTTTCCGCCCTGGGTTTTCAGGAGATCAATTTTCTCGGCTCCGCCCTTTGGTTCCCCCATGTGTACGTCTGGTCCAATATCTGGAAGTCAACCGGATATTCGGCAATCATCTATATTTCCTCCCTGGCGGCAGTGGATCCTACCTACCACGAAGCGGCGCTTATCGACGGCGCGAATATCTGGCAGCGTATCTGGCATATCGATCTGGCGACCATCCGGCCCATCATCATTATTATGCTTATCCTGAGCATGGGCGGCATCCTGGGGGGCGACTTTGAGCGGATATACCTGCTGCAAAACCCCCTCAACATCAATACTTCGGAGGTTATTTCAACCTATGTGTACAAGGTGGGTCTTGGGGTTGCCGGTTCGGGCGCCTTCGCCCGGCCGGATTATTCTTTCGGAACCGCTATCGGCCTTTTTCAGAACGTCGTGGGGGTGATTATGACCCTGGCGGTTAACCGGATTGCCAATGCCGTAACCGGCGAAGGGATGTTTTAAGGAACAGGAAATGGCTGATACAGCAGATATTTTAAGTACGCAAAAGCCTCCCCGGAGGCAGGGCCTTATGAAGCGGCTTTCGCCTTCCGACAAGAGTTTTCACGTTGCCTGTATAATCTGTCTTGGCATCGCGGGGCTTGCCGTCTTTTATCCCCTGCTTTATGTAACGGCCTGTTCTTTCAGCTCCACAAGCGCGATTGTCCAGGGGAAGGTGGCGCTCTGGCCGGTGGATTTTACCCTTACCGCCTATAGGGCTGTTTTTAATTACGCCCTGCTCAGAATCGCTTTTTTCAATTCCCTTCTCTATGTGGCGGGGGGAACGGCGACATCGGTCGTCCTGCTGCTCCTCGCTGCCTACCCGCTGTCCCGGAAGGATATGCCGGGCCGCAAAATACTGCAGTACTTCTGTGTAATTATCATGTTTTTTAACGGGGGCATTATCCCTAATTATATTCTGATGCGGAACCTGCACCTTATCGGTTCCCGCTGGGCCCTGATTATCGGTTTTATGTTTTCCTGTTACAATATGATTATCGTAAAATCCTACTTTCAGAGTTCCCTGCCCTCGGGGCTCCTGGACGCGGCACACATAGACGGCTGCGGGGATATCCGGTTTTTTCTTATCATCGCCATCCCTCTGGCAACGCCGGTTATCGCCGTAATGGTGCTCTTTAACGCGGTGCATATCTGGAACTCCTACTTTAACGGGATGATGTACCTGACCAAAGCGTCAACTTACAACTTCCAGATGGTCCTGCGGGACATCCTTTTTATTGCCCAGATGCCCGACGACATGCTGGCGTCCATGGATCCCAACCGGGTCGAACAGATGCGGAATCTCCTGCAGCAGCTTCGTTACTCCGTACTGGTGGTAGGAGCCCTGCCCATGATGGCCCTCTATCCCTTTATCCAGAAGTATTTTATCCGGGGGATGATGATCGGCTCCCTCAAAGAATAGACTTGTTCAAGAACCCGGTTGGTTCCCGGACAAGCCCTGCAAAATGCTCCGCATTTTGCTGTTTTTAAGCGGTTGTTGTTTAAAAACTGAAGTTTTTAAACAACTCCAATAGGGCGCCGCGCCGGAAGGGCGTTACGCGGGGGTTTAATCGCGCTACGCGATGACATATTTTTCAGGAGGAAACGATGAAACGAGTAAAAAATCTTACATTCACTGCGGGCATAGCGTTGTTAAGCGCCTTGCTGCTCAGCACGGGCTGTCAAAACAAACAGTCCGCGGCGGAGGGCAGCCTGGCGCTAAGCGCGGCAAAAGGCGCGCTGCCTATTTCAGACGGAACCCGCAGCCTGTCGCTGTTTATGGGGGGAATTGGCTCGCAGGTTACCAGTTTAGACTACGCCGACAATCTCTTTACCAAACGGATTGTGGATGAAACGGGGATCAAGCTGAATATCACCGGGGTAAACAGTTCGGATCTGAGCCAGCGGATGAACGTAATGCTCAGTTCCGGGGATTATCCTGATTTGATCATCAACGACAACCTGGGCATCAACGACATGCTTTACTACGCGAACCAGGGCATCTTTATCGCCCTTGACGAGTACGATCCCTTGAGTTACCCGAATATTAAAGCGGCCTTTGACGAATACCCCGCCTTTAACCAGCGGCTCCGGGGAAGCGACGGCAAACTCTACGCGCTGCCCGCCGCGAACGATTGCCTCCACTGCCGTTTCCGCATGGGCCGGGCTTCCTACTACATGCCTTTTATCCGGGATAACGGCCTTAAGGCGCCGGAGACCCTGGATGAACTCCATGAATACCTGCTCTGGATCCGGGATAACGACGCCAATAAGAACGGCAACAGAAACGATGAAATTCCGGCGGCCTTTCAGCGGGACGATCTTAAGAATGTGATAGCCACGATCGCCAAGGCCTATTTCCCCTTTGTGTACACCAACCAGTATTTCGGCCTGGCCCTCGACAACAAGACGGTTACCGAACAGTACCGGGACGATTACTTCCGGGAAACCCTGCGTTACCTGGCGGCCCTGTATAAAGAAAACCTTATCCTGCCCGATTCCTTTACCATGAATCTGGAACAGCTTAGGGTTCTGGGTGAAAGCGCCACCCCCGTGCTCGCGGTAGGCTTTACGAACTCCCAGGGCAATATGACTATCCAGGGCCAGGAGCGCTGGATCGACACCTTTATCCTGCCCACCCTGTCCGGCCCGGAAGGCGCCCGCTACGGCTCCAACGCCGACCCCTGGTCCATACTGCGTAACGGCATGTTCATTACCGATAAATGCAAAGACCCGGAATTGGCCGTCGCCCTGTTTGACTACCTCCTGAATTTCGACGTTATGCTGGACGGGTACATCGGCCCCAAGGGACAGGCCTGGACGGATCCGGATCCCTCCTCCCTCTCCCTTATCAGCGGCGAACCGGCGTATAAACTCCTGATCACCTTTTCCGCGGCCCCCATCAACAGTTCTTGGGGTTCCTGGAACCCCATGGTGCGCAACAGTAAATTCCGCTTAGGGGAACAGGCCGTAGGCGCGGATATCGCCCGGGAGTGGATCGAATCGGGAGACCCCTCCTTTAAATCCCGGTTGATTGGCAACGCCTCCTATAACGAGGAACAGAATTACTTCTTTACCGTTCCGGGAATGGCCTACGAAATGCCCGCCGAATATTTTATCCCTCCGGTCGCGATGAGCGACGAGGATACGTCCCGGACAGGGGATATCAGCGGCCCCCTGAACACCTTTAAGGATCAGGCCTGTGTGGAATTTATTACCGGCGTCCGGGATATCAACAGCGATGCTGCCTGGAACACCTATCTGGGCGAACTCGACCGCCTGGGCTCCCGGGAACTGGTAAGCATCATTCAAAAATACATACTCTAACAAAAACCGGGCGGGGCCGTATCCGGCGGCCCTCCCGCCGCAGCGCCGCGCGTAGATCCTCGCGCGGCTGCGGCTGCAGAACAGGCGTAAAGCTATTTAGTGTTTTAAAGGCAGTACCTTGCTTACACTGAAACTCAGGATAAGAGCAGCAACCGGGTTTTGGAACAAGCTCAATTCTTTGTGCAATCCGCTATCTCGTTATTGTCAGGATACTGATACTTTGTTTAGGCTAAAAGTACGGATAAAAGGATAGCCGCGAACCTCACTAACCGCACGAACTTTTACTTCGAAAACCCCGGTACTTCATCTCCATTTCCTTGAGCCCGAATACAATGTTTCCCCCTTCGCCTTTGTGCGCCTTCGCGGTTACCAATTCTTCATTCCATATCGTGCAAATTAGAGTTTACAACCTGCTAGCCTAATCAAGGTTTTTAGCGGGATCTGTGCGGAGGCCGGAGTTTCCAAACAGCGCTATTCGCTCCGGTATTGAATAAGGGTATGTACCGGGGTGGGGGCCAGGGTCTTTTCGTAGTTGAGGAAGGGCAGGCCCACCACGCCGAAAATTTCGGGAACCACCGCGCCGCATTCGGTAAGCAGTTCCCGGGCGGCCCGGAGGGTTCCGCCGGTGGCTATCAGATCGTCGGTGAGCAGCACCCGCTGCCCCGCTTTTACATCGGCGGTATGCAGCTCGATTTCCGCTTCCCCGTACTCAAGCTGGTACTTCTTCGAGCGGGTCGGGCCGGGAAGTTTGCCCTTTTTCCGGATGAGGATGAGGGGTATCCCCAAACGATCCGCGAAGGGCGCGGCAAAGAGGAAGCCCCGGGCTTCAATGGCCGCTATGGCGTCAATATTCTTTCCCCCGTACCGCTCCGCCATGGTTCCGACACAGTACCGGAAGGCCTCCGGCCGGGTTAAGATGCTGGTAATATCATAAAAGAGTATCCCCTTTTTAGGGAAATCGGGAACTTTTCTAACATAATCGTCCAGGTTGAAATTTTCCGCCATAGCGCCCGCCTTGCTTAAATGTTTTGAGATCAAATGTTTTAGCGGCGATAGGGATTGAACCTATGACACTGCGGATATGAGCCGCATGCTCTGCCAACTGAGCTACGCCGCCGTAATTCCTTGCGGTACAAGGACTTAGCAATCACCATAATGGCGCCTCTGTACATAAAGGTATTATATAAGTACCCGGAAAAACGCGGAAAGTCAAGCGGTTCCCCGCCGCCTTCCGGCGAATTTTCCGAATTTCACGGGCTTGCCAAAAACCATCACCGGAAGCCTGTTACGCTTGCCTGTTTCCGCGTTGCTTTGCACCGCAAAAAACCGCAATTTACGGGCTGCTTGCGGCAAAAGCCGGGCAAAACCGGGGCCATCGGTATAAAAGCCCGCGTGCCGGGTATCCAGTCTCTGTTCAAAAGGCGCGGGTAAAGTTGAAAATGAAAGAAGAATATTTAACCACAAAGGCGAAGAAGGCGCACGAAGGGCGGGCAGGGAGGCCCACAGGCTGTTCAAGCTAAAAGCACGGATAAAAGGATAGCCACGAACCGCACGAACCGCACGAACTTTTACGCCGAAAGCCTCGATACTTCATCTGGATTTCCTTGAGTCCGAGGGATATTTGACCACGAGGGCGCGCAAAGGAACACAAAGGCTCAGGTTTATCAGCCTTTTCCCGCCTTCGTGCGCCTTCGCCGCCTTCGTGGTTACCAATTCTTCATTCCATATCCTGCAAATTAGAGTTTACAGGATACTAACCTGGCTTTGCCAAGATTTCCGGTGTCCGGGGAAGTTTTGGGCTAAGGTTCGTGTGGTTCGTGCCGTTCGTGGCTTAATTTCCCGGCGGTCCGGTAAGCTGGCGCTTCGATTGGGCTAAAAGTACGGGTAAAGGGATAGCCGCTAACCACACGAACACCACGAACTTTTACTCCGATACCCCTGGCTTTTTGCCCGGCTCCAGCCTGGCTTTGCCAAGATTTTTGGTGTCCGGGAAGTTTCGGCGTAAGGTTTGTGTGTACCGTTCGTGGCTCAATTTCCTGGCAGTCCGGTAAAGCC
>JAIRRU010000085.1 GCA_031255815.1 Treponema sp.
GCGGCGGCGGCGACCCCCATAGCCGGCATCCTCGCCATGGCGGCGGCCCTGATCGTGGTACGGCAGAAGTTCTTCGGCAAAAGGATCCTGGAAACCCTGCTGATGACCCCCTTCGCCATACCGGGAACCCTGCTGGGTATCTCCTACATCCTCGCCTTTAACAAACCTCCCCTCCTCCTGGTGGGAACCGGGGCGATCATCGTCATAAACTACGTTATCCGGGAACTGCCCGTCGGCCTTGAAACCGGGGCGGCGAGCCTGCGGCAGATCGATAAATCCATAGAGGAGGCGGCCCAGGATCTGGGGGCGGATATGTCCAAAGTCTTTAGCTCCGTGGTGCTGCCCCTGGTGCGCCCCGCCTTCCTTACCAGCATGTCCTACACCTTTGTCCGATCTATGACGGCGGTAAGCGCGGTTATCTTCCTCATTTCAGCCCGCTGGTATCACCTGACGGTGCAGATCTACAATTTTTCCGAAAATCTCCGCTTCGGCCTGGCAAGCGTACTGGCCACGACCCTCATCATCATCGTTTTGGGAGCTTTTGGTCTTATGCAGGTCCTGGTTCGGGACAAGGGTATGACCGAAAAGAGTATTTCCCGCTAAAAAGGAACTGATTATGGCAGTAAAGAACAGTGTGTCGGTAAGTTTGGAAAATATCACCAAGGTATACAAGAATACCAAGGGCAAGCCCGATGTGGTGGCGGTACACGAATCGAACTTCGTGGTCAAGGCTGGCGATCTGGTAACCTTGCTGGGGCCCTCGGGCTGCGGCAAGACCACCACCCTCCGGATGATTGCCGGGTTCGATCTCCCCACAACGGGGCGTATACTGATCGGCCAGCAGGATGTTACCATGCTGCCCCCGAATCTGCGGGATACCGCCACGGTATTCCAGAGCTACGGCCTCTTCCCCCACATGACGGTGGGGGAAAACGTCGCCTACGGACTCAAACTGCGGAAGGTTCCGGCGGATGAAATCAGGAAGAAGGTTGCCGAAACCCTGAGCATGGTGGGCCTGGCCGATTACGCCGACCGCGCGTCGGGCCAGCTTTCCGGCGGCCAGCAGCAGCGGGTGGCCCTGGCCCGGAGCCTTATCGTGGAACCTTCCGTCCTCCTCCTGGACGAGCCCCTTTCCAATCTGGACGCCCTGCTCCGGGAGCAGATGCGGGTGGAGATACGGCGCATCCAGAAGACCCTGGGCATCACCGCCGTTTACGTAACCCACGACCGTATCGAGGCCATGAGCCTTTCGGACATGGTGATCGTAATGAAGGACGGGGAGATCAAACAGATAGGCCCTCCCAAGACAATTTACGAGGATCCCGATTCCACCTTTGTCGCCGGCTTCGTGGGCCGGGTAACTTTCTTTCCGGTGGAGATCCTCGACAAAACCGCGTCGGGCTGGAAGTGCCGTCTGGGAAACCGCGGCTTCGAAGCCAGCCGCGCCGCCCCCGGCGTAAAGAAGGGCGGGGAAACCAAGCTTATGGCCCGTCCCGAATCCCTGCGCCTGGTTGACGCCGGGAAAGGCTACGTGGACGGCAAAATCAAGATGAACGTCTACCTGGGGCACAGTGTTGAAACCTTTGTGGAAACCCCCTACGGCGAAACGCTGATCCAGATAGACGATCCTTCTTCAAAGAAGATATACGGGGAAGGGGAAGCGGTGTCGATAGACTTCGCCCCGGAACGGGTAAGGCTCCTCCAGGATTAAGCCTCAGGAGTTTGCTGCGTTTCGCGTATAAAACAGGCTCCTCTACGACAGGCTCTTAACGTCCGGTGAAGATGTTCCGGATCATCAGTTTTCCCGGCAGGCGGTAAACGTCAAAATCCGAGTCGGTACTGATGATCCGGCGGATGCCGGTTTTTTCCGCGGCGATAAGCAGGGTAGCGTCGGCAAAGTCCATCGGCAAATCGGCGTATTTTCTGGTCAGGCTGATAACCCGGCTTATGTCGCCCTGATCGAGCGGCTCCAGGCTCAGCCCCCGGCGCAGTATCCATTCAAAAAAATCGATCTGGGCGTTCACGCTGAAATTCAGCATATAAGACACCTCGGTAAGAACGGCCAGGGTGCTTACAAAACGGCAGGGGCTTTCCCGGATAAAGGTTTTGATCTTTTCGTGGTAGTTATCGCTCCGGTCAAAAAGGGCGATGAGAGGGCCGGCGTCAACCAGGACGGTGTTTTGCACGGATCTTTTCTTTAAGCCGATCTTTGTAGGTAACGGAAAGATCCCCTTCCCCGCTGGCGTATTTGCCGAAGTAAGGTTCCCCCACTTCCCAGGAGCTTTTTTCGGTTTCTTCCTTGGCGAAATATTGTACCAGGGCTTCCCGGACAAATTCGGACTTGGGTTTGCCCTGGGCTTTGGAAGCCGCTTCCAGTTTCTGCTCGATATCGCGGGGCAAACGGGCGGTTGTCATATCCTCTTTCCTCCTTCCTTCCTTCCTTCCTTTATAATACAGAATGTAATACATGGGGTCAAATTTGTCAAGGCGCTGCCCTCTTGAAAAGGCGCGTTCTATCCAGATATGCTGGGTTTTATCGCGATTAATGCCTGCTTGGAGAAACCATGAACCCAAACCCTGTTGTTTCGTATATTACCGCCGTTGGGGCGGGGAAAGTGAATACCGGCCTTTTGGCCTACCTCTGCAATCTGGCGGAAACCGCCCGGGTGGCCCCGGAAATCGCCGCGTCTATTGTCAGGGAGCTGGAAAACCAGCGGAAGCGGGTCAAGCTTATCGCCAGCGAAAACTACTGTTCCCTGCCGGTTCAGCTTGCCATGGGGAACCTCCTTACCGACAAGTACGCCGAGGGTATGCCCGCCCGCCGCTTCTACGCGGGGAACGAAAACGTGGACGCCGTGGAGTCCCTGGCCGCGGCGGAAGCCCGCAAGCTGTTCGGCGCGGAATACGCCAACGTGCAGCCCCACTGCGGGGCGGACGCCAATCTCCTGGCTTACTGGGCCATTCTCTCTGCCCGGGTGGAGAATCCGGCCCTGGAACGGTACAAGGCCGCCAACGGGGGGCATGAAACCAACCTCTACAAGTTAAACGAGGCCCAGTGGAAAGAACTCAAGGCCGAACTGGGGAATCAGCGGCTTTTGGGCCTGGACTACTACTCCGGGGGGCATTTAACCCATGGGTACCGCTACAACGTTTCCGCCCGGATGTTCGACGTGCACAGTTACTCGGTCTCCAGGGAAACGGG
>JAIRRU010000171.1 GCA_031255815.1 Treponema sp.
GGCAAGATGGCCATGCACAACGACGGGAAGCCCCAGGTGAACGGGGCCGGATGCATCGGGTGCCGGATCTGCCTCCGTTTCTGCGCCCACGGGGCCATCGAAATCGGGCCGGACAAAAAGGCCCGCATCAACCAGGACAAGTGTGCAGGCTGCGGCCGCTGTATCGGGGCCTGCAGCAAGGACGCCATAGAAAACGACTGGGGCTCCGGCAACCTGGCCCTGAACTGCAAGATCGTCGAATACGCCAAGGCGGTGCTGGACGGGAGGCCGAATTTCCACATCAACGTGGTAAACCAGGTGTCCCCCTACTGCGACTGCCATGAGGAAAGCGACGCGGCGGTGGTGCCGGACATCGGTATCTTCGCCGGCTTCGATCCGGTGGCCCTGGACAAGGCCTGCATCGACGCGGTAAACGCCGCCCCGGCTATAAAGACCAGTATCATCGGGGAACGGGAAGAGAGCCGCCGGGACGAGAAGGGCCGCCCGGATCACTTTACGAATATCCATCCCACCACCGACTGGCGCGATCAGACAGCCCACGCGGAGAAAATCGGTCTGGGTGTTGTCAAATACGAACTAATCACCGTAAAATAGAGGGGGTTTTCAAGACGCTGCTTTGAAAATGCCGATAAAATCGAAAGACGGAGAGGAGAGAGACTATGGCGTGTCCCAATGTGAAAGAGTGTGCCTGCCCCAATGTCGATTGCGCTAACCACGCAAAATGCTGCAGCTGTGTGGCTAACCACCGGAAAAACAACAATCTGCCGGTATGCCTCCGGCCCAAGGCGGACAAAAAGTAGGCCGCCCCTCCCCGGGGCAGGAGAGCCGCCGCGGGGAGGGTCTAAAGCCCTGGAGGTGAGCGTGAAAAAAAGAGTCTTTATATGCGCGGTTCTCTGTTTTATAGGCGTAAACACGGCCTTTCCGGTGGAGGAAGTAAGCCGGGAAACTATCCCCATAGACTGGGACGAAGGCAAATTCGACATGTACCGTTACACCGATGCTTTTATGCGGGAACACGGCTACTACGCCATTGATTACGCCATTAAAGAGAACGCCACGTCCTCTATCTGGAACACCCAGATTATCACCATCAAGTACCGGAACCCCGATTACTGGGTGGTGCACGAGGTGCACAACTACTTCATGATCAGCTACTATTTTTCGGATACCCAGATCACCAACAACCGCAGCCAGAGCGAATACACGATCAGCCCTTACGAGAAAGAGGGCGGGGACTGGCTCCTGTACGTAAGAAAGCACAACTCCCTTGTCTCGAAGATCAGCCTGCTTATCAGGGACTTAAAGGCCGTTAACACGGCAAAGCGGGAGAAGGACACTGCCTATCTGGAAGCCGCCTCCCGGGTGCTTTACTAGGGTTCCCATCTTTTCAGCGATTCGCGCATAAAGCGGGGGATATCCATGCCGTAGGCCGCTTCCAGGGCGCGGGCGGCGGCGCCGTTCCCCAGGATCCTGCCGGTTCCGGCCGCCGCTATTTCCCCCTTATCCAAAAGAACCATCCGATCCGCGAAACGGTTTACCAGGTTGAGATCGTGGAGGACGGCCACCACGGCCCGCCCGTTTTCCCGGGCCCAGCCGGAGAGGTACTCCAGCAGTTCCACCTGGTGCCGCAGATCCAGGTGGTTGGTCGGCTCGTCCAGCAGGATGAGCGCCGGATCCTGAACCAGGGTGCGGGCCAGAAACACCCGCTGGAGCTGGCCGCCGGAAAGTTCGGTGATAAGCCGATCCCGGATATCCGTAAGTTTAAGCCTGTCCAGGATGTTTTCCACCGCGGCCCGGTCTTCCGGGGAAAGGCTTCTGATAAAGCCCCATATCCAGCGCTCGCCGGAGTGGGCATAGCGGCCCAGGGCGACCGTGTCGTAGACCGTATAGGGGAACCAGAGCCGGGACATCTGCCCCAGGAGGGCGGTTTTTTTCGCCAGTTCCTTCCGCTTCATGCCGGCTACGCTCAATCCGCCGATCCGCAGCTCCCCCCGGCAGGGGATCAGCCTTGCCACGGCTCTGAGCAGGGTGCTCTTGCCCGACCCGTTCGGCCCGGCTATGCAGAAAACTTCCCCCGGCAGGGCTTCCAGGGAGATGTTTTTAACCACGTCGGCCCCGCCGTACCCGGCGTAAAGATCCCTGATGGACAGGGCGTCTCCGGCGGGTTCCCGCGGGGCGGCGGGAGCCTGGCTGAGGGGAGTCCGGACGGCGGGGATCCCGGCCGAAACCCGGGCGGCCCCGTTTTTCCGGAAGTAGACCCAGGCGAAGAAGGGGGCTCCGATAAGGGCGGTTACCGCGCCGACAGGGAGTTCCGCGGGGCTTACCACCACCCGGGCAACCAGGTCGGCGGCTACCATGAGGCTCCCCCCCAGGAGGAAGGACATGGGCAGGGAATAGCGGTGCTTGGAGCCTACAATCCGCCGGGCCGTGTGGGGGGCGATCAGATCCACAAAACCGATGGCCCCGCTCAGGGCGACCGCCGCGCCGGTAAGCACCGCGGAAAAGAGGAAAAGCCAGCCCCGGACTGTCCGGATCTCCACCCCGGCGGAAAGGGCGTCCTCTTCCCCAAAGGAGAGGAGGTCAAGCTCCCTGGTGTAACGGAGAAGGCCCAGGGTTCCCACTACGAGGAAGGGCAGCATCAGGAAGACGTAAGACCAGCCCTTGAGGGCGAAGCTTCCCATCTGCCAGATCACCAGGGTTTTAAGCTCCTCCCTGCGGAGGGCCATAAGCGTGGTGAGCAGGGCGTTCACGAAAAGGGAAACCACCATGCCGAAGAGGATGATCGTGTTGTTCGACATGGCCCGATCCAGCCGGGATGCGAAGGAAAAGACGAGAAAAACCGTGAGAAGCCCCCCGGCAAGTCCGGCGGCCGGCAGGGTATAAGCGCCGAGCAGGGGGACGGAGAGGCCTGCCAGGATAACCAGGGCGGCCCCGAGGGAGGCCCCGGAGGAGACCCCCACGATGTAGGGGGAGGCAAGCTGGTTTTTCAGGAGGGGCTGGAACACCGCACCGCTCAGGGACAGGGCGCCGCCAACCATGAAGGCAAGCAGGGCCCGGGGCAGCCTGAGCTCCCGGACGATGGTAAGAACCCTGGCGTCAATCCCGGCGCTGAAGCCGAAAACGATCCGCAGCGTTTCAAGGGGGCTTATGGAAGAACTCCCCAGGGAGGCCCCGGCGCAGAACACGAGGAAGGCCAGCCCCCCGGCGGCGAGCAGTTTGGCTTTATTGGCCATAATGCTCGGGGTACAGGGCCCGGGATATCTGCCCCAGGGCCAGGGTAAGCCGGTGGGTAGGGCGGGAGGAGGAATCGGCGTCGATAAGGTAGACCGCCCCGTTCTGTACGGCCGCGGTATCGGCGAAACCCTGCCGGCTCTTTATCTCCCCCAGGGGATCGTCGATGAAGTTCACGTTGGTCAGGATAACTTCGGGGTTCCGCTCCAGAACCGCCTCCGCGGAGGGGGCTATCCAGCCGGTCTTGTCGGCGAAGACGTTCAGCGCCCCGGCTGTTTCCAGCATCTCGTTGAGGAAGGTTTCCCGGCCCATGGTTACCGGATTGGGGAAGGGGGAGATTTCAAAGTAGACCCGCTTCTTCCGGGTAACGCTCCGGCCCAGGGCGGCCACCGCCTCTATCTCCCTGTCCATCTCCCGGATAAGGCTTTCCCCCCGATCCTCCGCGCCCAGGGCGGAGGCGATGGTCATGATGTCCTGCCGGACAGCGGCGATACTTTGGCTTGTGGGAATGTAAAGCACCCGGATTCCCATTTCGGACAGCACCCTGAAAGGATCCTCCCCGGCGCCGAAACTGTTGTGCTCGCTGGCAATTACGATATCCGGCTCCAGGTTCACCAGAACTTCCGGGTCGGGGTAGAAGAAGTCTATCTCCGGCGTGCCGGGGGGAAGCTCCGGGATGGCGAGGGAGTACTTGTCGGCGGCAATGATACGGCCCCCCAGGCCGAGTCCGGCGATAATTTCCGTATTGGAGGGGGCGGTAGAAATAATGCGGGCAGGATCCGCCGGAGCCGGTGTTCCGGCCGATCCGGAAGCCCCGCTTTTTTTACAGCCCGCAAACAGGGCCGCGCCCAGAACGAAGAGCAGTAATACTGCGCGAGATCGCCGCGTCTTTCCCATGCTTTTATTCCCCGCCCTTGTAGCGCAGCCTCATTCCCGCCGTCAGGATGAATCCCGGCATGGGGTAATCGGCAAAAGAAACGTAGCGGGCGTTAAAAATGTTGTGAATTGTCCCAAAGAGGGCAAGGCGCCGATTCAGTTCCTGGTTGAAATCCGCGTTGAGGATAAAATGGGGCTCCAGTTCCACAAGGTTCGCGGTATCCGCGTAACGGGCGCTTTCAAAACGGCCGGACAGGATGAACGAGCCGGGGAGCCCGCGGGAACCTGCTTTCCAGGGAAGTTCCAGGGAGAGCCCCAGCGCGTGCATGGGCATATAGGGGATGCGGATATTATCGGAAAAGCCAGTGTTACTGTTGAGCAGCCAGCTTGGCTGGAACTGCCAGAAGACGGAAAATACCGGCTTTTCCCGCAGGAGCGGCAAGGCCGGAAAAATAAGCTTTATGCGGTTGTCCAGGCCGAGAAAAAAACCCTCGCTGATATTTTCCGGCTGCCAGAAGCCCGAAGCGTTGTTCCAGTGTATAGAATCCTTCGTCCATTCCCCGTACAAGGCCGAATTGAGGCTCAGCCAGTCCCGGTAGTCAAATTCCGCGGAAAGATCGGCGCCCCAGCCGTCCTCCGGCCTCAGATCCGGATTCCCCTGGTAGCCGGACTGCACCCAGTAGAGATCGTCGAAATCGGGAAATTTAAAACTCCTGAAGTAGTTGTTCTTGAGCGTGAAAGAATCCGCCGGCTTCCAGGAAAGGCCCAGTTTGGGAACCGGGATAAGGTTCCTGCCGTCGGTAACGCCTTTCAGGGAAAGGATAAGGAGGATCTTTCCGGCGGGCTTATATTCGGATGTCAGGTACAAGCCGGCCCGGTGGCCGTTGTGAATACCGTCGTTGGTCGAGTCGAGACGGATGAAACGGTAATCGCCGCCGAAGCGCAGGGTGATTTTATCAGCCGGGTACCAGCCCCAGCGGTTTATCAGCGTAATGCCGTTCTCGTTGTGCCGGGAACTTTCCCTGCCGGGATCGTAACTCAGGAAGGTCCAGTTGTGCCCCAGGCTGAACTCCGCGGAGAAGTCGTCATGAAAAGCCCTGGGCATATCGAACATGAGGTTCTGGCGGCTTGAAAAATCGCGCTGTTCCGCGTATTCGGCGGTGTAGCCCGAGGCGGGTATATGCTTGTCGCCGTAGTAAACATCGCCTGAAAAGATCAGCCGGGAAAGATCGGGAAACTCGCGCAGAAGGGAAGCGGAAGCGCCCATGTCCCAAACTTCGTTGCCTTCCTTGCGCCGGGCGTAACCGTAGTCGTCCTGGTAGAGGAAATGGTTCCCCGCCCGGCCGCCGAAAAGGGCGGCCTTGAAGGAGTAATCCTCCGCCCCGTAAGCGCCGGAAACGTTTAGCTTTTGGGTATCCGCCAGATCCTGCCATTTGGGATCCGCAATCCCGCCGTGCTGTTCGCTGTACCAGCCCGGCAGGGCGGAACTGTTTGAAACACTGCCGGCGACGCTCCAGCCGGGCTCCTGCTTTTTTACCGTAACAATGTTGATTATTCCGCCCAGCGCGCCTGAAACATTGTACTTGGTGTCCGAGCCGCCGTGTATAACTTCTATCCGTTCGACCGCGTTAATATCGACGGTATTAAAATCGAAATCCCCGGAACGGGTTGAATTAACCGGAAGGCCGTCGACGAGCACCGCTATCCGCTCGGTGTCAAAACCGCGGATATTCACCTCCGCCATACTTCCGTAGGGCCCGTAGCGGGTTACCCCCAGGCCCAGGGCCTCTTCCAGAAGGGCGGGAAGATCGGGACTGTGGAACTTTTCTATCTCTTCCCTCGTAACGATCTCCATCTGCTGGGTGGTTTCCACGGCGCTTACGATAGTAATGCCCTCGTCTTCCAAAAAGAGCGTGTCATCGCCGGAGAAATCATCCTCAAAGGATCCGGCGTTACCCGGCTCTTCCTGGGCCCGGAGGGGGAAGAGGGCCAGCGAAAAGAGAAGCGTGGCAATCAGCAGCCCCGCGCTAAAGGGCGGGGTATTAAAACCCATCAGCGGACCCGCCTTTGGGGCTGGACGACGCCCCAGTTAACATAGTAACCCATGTTCATGCGGGTAAACTTTCCCAGCGCCTCTTCCAGCGTCGCGGTATCGGGGGCGCTGTAATCCGGGTGAACCGCGTTTGCCAGCTGCACCGTGTCGGAGCGCAGGTTGCGGTAATAAACGGCGAAAAAGGGAAGGCCGTTGTACAGGGCGTAACTTGGCGGCTTTGAATACTCGATGATGATGAGCCCGGAATCGGAACTGTAGTTGGAAACGAACCTGATGAGGCCCGTATAATCGGTGGGGGAACTCTCGCCGCCGTAACCGTAACTGAGCGTATTGCCGGAAATGGCGTAGAGTTCGGAAGCCACGTCCGAACCGGGCGGGAGGTAGGCCCATTCCCCCCGGAGCAGATCCGGCAGGGAGCCTTGTATGTTGGTATTGTCCCCGCCGACTTTGCCGTAAAGCTCGCAGGCGGAGAGAAGGAGCAAGAGCGCGAGGAGGAAAAAAACGTAAAAAGGCGGGCGCGCCGCCGGAGATCTTCCCCTCACGGTTTACGAACCACCCGGAAGCCGACGTAACTATCTTTATGGTCCGGTGCGGAACCCCAACTGTAAGCCACGCAGGAATAGGTTATATTGGAACCTACCCCGCCGCCGTTAAAAGGTTTCTGATTGGCAAGCGGAGAAGTTCCGCTGTAGGCCGCCCCATCCGCGGGGGTTGCCGCCGTTACCCCTACCGCGTAATTCATCCAGTCCCAACACCACTCCTGCACGTTTCCGGAAAGATCGTAAATGTCCAGCCGATTCCGGGCTTTCGTGCCTACCTTTTGGGTTTGAAAGAAGGAATTCCCGTGGTGCCAGGCGACA
>JAIRRU010000276.1 GCA_031255815.1 Treponema sp.
ACGGTGCTGATGGGGATATCTTCTTTGACCTGGGCCGCCTGGCTTAGGCCGGAGGGCAACGCTCCCCGGGAATCCCGGAGGCCGTCGCTCATGCGACGGTCTCCCTGCCCAGGACATATTTTTCGATTACCTCCGCCACCCCGTCGTCGTCGTTGGTTTTTTCCGTTACCAGGGAGGCGATGCTCTTGATCCGGTCGTCGCCGTTGGCCATGGCCACCCCCATGCCGGCCCAGCGGATCATCGCCTCGTCGTTCATGGAATCCCCGATGGCCAGCACCCCTTCCCGGCTGACGCTCAGCGTCTCCGCTATCAGCGCCAGGGCGGTTCCCTTGTCGGTGTTTTTGGGAAGCACCTCCAGAAAGTAGGGCTTGCTGGTAAAGAGGGTTATATCGTTCCCCAGGTAGGTGCGGATAATGCTTTCCAGGGGCTGGAGCAGCATGGGGTCTCCGGGGATAAGGAGCTTGTAACAGCCCTCCTCTATCATTTCCCGGAAATTCTCGACCACCACCTGCCGCAGGCCGGTAAGCTTCTGATCGTAGCGGGTATACTCGTTATCCCGGGACACGTACATGACGTCTTCTTCGTACAGTTGAACCGCGAAACCCTCCGCCACGGCCAGATCGTAAACGGCCAGGGCTGCCGCGCTGTTGAGCAGGGTTTCGGATATCCGGTTCCCCGTATGGCTTTCCTGCACAATAGTGCCGTTATTGCAGATAAGGTAACCGGGCCTCTTGTGCATCCCCAGGAGCTTGGAGAACCGCTCCATCGCTATGGGGACTCTGCCGGAAGCCAGTACCACCATCACCCCCTGGGACGCGGCCCTTTTAATGACGTTCCGGGTACGGAAAGAGATGGACAGATCCGATCGCAAGAGGGTATCATCCAAATCCAGGGCAAGTATGCGTATGGTTTCCATAAGATATAGAATAACCTGATATTTTCCGGCGTTCAATAGTATTTTAAAAACATATTGGATATAATTGCCCTATGGGTAAGACTTATGTGTTCGTAAACCAGAAGGGTGGAGTGGGAAAAACCACCTCGGCGGCAAATATCGGCGCATATCTGGCGGAGGAGGGAAAGTCGGTTCTCCTGGTGGATTTCGATTCCCAGGCCAACCTTTCCAGCGGGGTCGGCGTCAGTTCCCCCAAACCAGGGGTTTACGAGCTGATCTCCGGAGCGGTTCCGGTGGAAAAGGCGATTCGGAACACCCCCGTATCCGGGCTCCGGATTATTCCCGCCAGCATCGATCTTTCCGGGGCCGCGGTGGAGCTTATCGAACAGGAAGAACGGGACTTTTTCCTTAAAAAAGCGCTGGAACCGGTTTGCGGCTCTTACGATTACATCCTTATCGACTGCCCTCCCAGCCTGGGGGTGCTTACCCTGAACGGCATGACCGCTGCCGATGCGGTGCTTATCCCCATGCAGTGCGAATACTTTGCCATGGAGGGGCTTTCCCTTTTGCTCAAAACCATCAAGCGCATCCAATCCGGCCTGAACCCCTCGCTGGATATCGGCGGGATCTTCTTTACCATGTACGATCCCCGTACCCGCCTTGCCCAGGATGTGGTTAAACAGGTAAGCGCCTACTTTAAGAGCAAGGTATTCACGACGATAATCCCCCGGAATGTCCGGCTTTCCGAAGCCCCCTCCCACGGGCTTCCCATTTCGGTTTACGATCCCCAATGCGCCGGCGCGCGGGCTTACCGGAGCCTTGCCCGGGAGGTGTTAAGCCGTGGCGCCTAAAAGAGGCCTTGGAAAGGGGCTGGACGCCCTGCTCCCCCTGGAAGGGGAATCCGCTTCCCCGGAAAACCCGGCGTACAGCGGGGAGGCGCCTTTGCCTTCCGCCCCCGCGGCCGGGGAGCTCTCCATCCCCCTGGACAAACTGAGATCCAATCCGGATCAGCCCCGCAAGCGCTTCGAAGAAACGGAGCTGCGGGAGCTTGCCGATTCCATCAGGGAGCACGGGATCATAGAGCCCATCATCGCCGAAGCCGACGGGAAGGGCGCTTATACCATCGTTGCCGGGGAGCGGCGCTTCCGGGCCGCCAGGATCGCGGGGCTCAGCGAGGCGCCGGTAATCGTCCGATCCTACTCCGCCAACGAGCGGATGCTGATCACCCTTATCGAGAACGTGCAGCGCAGCGATCTCAATCCCATCGAGGAGGCGGAAGGCTACAAGAAGCTGATGGAATTTACCGGCCTTTCCCAGGACGAGCTTGCCGCCCGGGTCGGGAAGAACCGTTCCACCGTGGCAAACTCCCTCAGGCTCCTTAAACTGCCGGAGGAGGCCCGCCAAAGCCTTGAAAAAGGGGAGCTTTCCCCCGGCCACGCCCGTTCCCTCCTCTCGGTAAACGGGGAAGGGGCCCGGGACGCCCTGTACCGGGAGATCCTGGAAAAGGGGCTTTCCGTCCGGGAGGCGGAAAAACGGGCCGCCGCCCTGAACGGCAGGGCAAAGGAACCGGGGCGGGGGGAGGCCGCGGGGAAAGAAAGCCCCGGACAGGAGGCCGCGGCAAAGCGCCCCCCCGAACTGACAGGCATGGAAGAAAAGCTGATCGAAAAATTCGGCACCAAGGTGGCCATCGCCGGGGATCTCGACAAGGGCAGCATCCGCATTGATTACTACTCCATGGAAGATCTGGACCGGCTCTACCGGCTTATCCTGCCGTCCTGATCCGCGTGCGGGGAACGAGGGGCGTTAAGCGCTCACGGAAGGCGCAGAACCGGGGGTTCTATCCTCTGTTCGGACAGGCTCAGTTCCCGAAAAGCAGGTTCAGCCAGTTGAGACAGAGGCCGAACCACTGGGCGGCGTGCGGGTTAATGTTGCCCGGATCCCCGTCGCCGGTTTCGGGAACGGCCAGGGAGAGGCCGTGTTTCCCTTCGGGGAAGATATGCATTTCCAGGGGAACGCCGGCCCGCCGGAGGGCGCTTGCCAGGAGGAAGCTGTTTTCCACCGGAACCGAAGCGTCGGTATAGGTATGCCAGAGAAAGACCGGGGGAAGGTTCCCGTCAACCTGGTGTTCCAGGGAGAGGAGATCCCGCAGGGCGGGATCGGGGTTTTCCCCCAGAAGCTTGTCAAAGGAACCCCGGTGGGCGTATTCCCCGGCGCTGATCACCGGGTAGCAGAGCATCAGGGCGTCGGGCCGGGTTTTTTCGGGATCTATACCCCGCGCGGCAGCGAAATCCCGCTTCCGGAAGGTTGCCGCGGAAAGGGCCAGATGGCCGCCGGCGGAAAAACCCATCACCGCGATTCGTTTGCCGTCCAGATCCCATCCGGCCGCGTTTTCCCGGATAACACTCAGGGCCCGCTCACAATCCAGAAGGGGAACCGGATGCCGGCGCGGCGCGCAGCTATACCACAGGACAAAGGCGTGATACGAGGCGGCGTTGAACCGAAGCGCCAGGGCTTCCGCCTCTCTGGGCGAACACTGCTGGTACCCGCTGCCGGGCAGTACCAGAACCGCCGGGCGGGGGGCGGAGCTTTTGATAAGGTAGGCGTCCAGAGCGGGCCGGAACCCGTCCCCCCCGGCCCCGGCGTAATGGAACCCTTCCCACAGATCCAACGTAAACACCTTCACAATCAGCCTCCTGCCTCAGATGAGGCTGTTCCGAAACCTCAGTTTTTGAAACAGCCCCTTAACCCGAAGCAAGCTCAGATTATCATTTTTTCCCCGTAGAACCAACCGGGCCGCCCGGCTGCCTTACCTTTCTGCGGGAAAGCCCCGCGGTCTTCGCAACGGCCTCAATCGGGACCCCGTATTGCCTGAGAAGCCGGGCCGAATCTTCCAGCCGCCTCCGTTTTTCCTCAGCCTGCTACTGGGCCTCCCCGGCCAGGCGCAACGTCTCCCGCCACCCTTCCGGCAGCACTCGCCATCTCTACTAAGGCCTTTCCCCTCCGCTTTTTGCAGCTCCAACAGGATTTTCCCCCATAACCCCCGCTCGCTGCCCCGGGAAAACCGGTCATACACCGCATGCCAGTATCCGTGCTCTTCAGGCAAATCCCGCCAGGGACAGCCGGTCCTCAGAACATACAGTATGCCGCAAAACGCTTTATAATGGGAAACTTCGGGCGGACGCCCTTTCCCCCGATAACTCGCCTCTATAATCGGCAATACCACTTCCGTGAACTTCTCTTCACTTATCGGGT
>JAIRRU010000179.1 GCA_031255815.1 Treponema sp.
GTCAATAATGGCCCAGGGACAGTCTCCAAAACGCCGGGTAAAGTGTTCCGCCAGACCGGGGAGAATGTAGTGATCCGGGGAACAGCGGGCAACATACACGGGGCCGCCGCCGGGACTACCATGCCAAGAACGGGGGCTAAAGCGGAGGAGCCCCATAAGCCGGTCTATTTCGCGCCGGGCCTTGTAAGCCGCCTCCAGCACGGTACGGACATCCGGATCGCCCCGGTCAAAGGCGGCTTGTTCCGCCCCGTGCCGGGCTTCGGGGCCCGCCGCCCAGGCAAGACCGGATACCGCGGAGGCCCCGGTATCCCCGGAAGACAGCCCCGCTTCCGTTTGGGCGGCGGCGATTACCCTCCAGGCAAAACGCGCCATTTCAGCCCCTATGGGAAGTTCGCTCATCCAGGCATGGATAAGGGCGTCAAAAGCGTCCGCCGAAAGTTCAAAAAGCAGGGCGGCGGAAAGGCTGTGCCGGAGATCCGGGAAAGCCGCCGGGGACCCTTCCAAAACGGAAAAAAACAGGCCGCGCCGGCTTTCAGAAAACTCCGCCCGGACCGGCGGATTTTTTGTTGGAATTTCCCGCGGAACTTCCGGGGCGGCAAAGAGGTCCGGTTGACGGGGCCCGCTTCCCCCGGCGGGCGGCGTGTCCGCGAAAGAATCGGCCCCCGGATGAAAAAGGCGGGGAGGCGGCGTTCCCCGGCGGCAGGCTTCATCCAACACCGCAAAGAGGTTTTCCAGACTGCCGTCCCAGGGGACAGCCGGTGGTTCAATCATATAAATACTATACAATAGTATAGATATATTGACAAGCCGCCGGCAAAAAAATCCCGCCGCCGCTTGCGCGGATCGGCGGGAATACCAGGCTGACACGGCAATCCGGTGGTTTTCGGACAACGCCGCTTAGTCAACCGCCGGGTTTCGGGATCATCTAAAATAGGTCAGCGCCCGCTCGTAACTTGTTATGTCGGTAATGGGTAACTCATATAGTAGTTCGTTGTCCGCCCCAAACACTTTCAAGGAACCGGAACGGGCGAGCTCCAGTTCGGGCATATTACCATCCCATGGCAGATCAATGGTAAGATCAGCATTTAACGATCCTCTCGCATCAGTTTCAAGGATTATTTTTCCACCCTTTTGGTTGTGGGATGCCGTCAGGCTGTAGAATTCGGACTTGTTATCAGAAATACCCAGCGTCAACGCGATGCTTATGAGCGCTTCTGTTTCTTTTAACTCAACTCTAGAAGACGATAATTGTCCCACCCGGGCACTGCTTCCCTTGTACACGACCGCGCCGGATGTGGTTCTATCGGCGGTAAATTCGACGGTGGTATTCATGGTGAAAGAATTCTTCACATAGTCGCCACCCTGGGGTACGTAGCCCGCATCCATGAAATTTGCCGGCTGGGACTCCAAGCGCGGGCGCCCCTCGGAGTTTATGTATAGGTCCGAAATGGAAGTGTCATTCGCAATTTTCCAGGAATAACCATCTGCGGTTTCCTTTCCGGCAGTCTTTATCAGATCCTCTACCTGATTACCTATCGCTGAAAAACCAGGCCTCAACTCATTCAGCAGGGCCATGGCCTCGGTTTGAGAGGCCACATAATTAATACCATCCGGCAGTTCCGGCAAATCCTCCGGCTTTGGTCTGCCGCCATCACCGCCGCTGTCCATGGGACAGGCGGTAAATATCATCCCGGCTATAAGCAAAAAACCGAAAAATTCTGTCAACACAAGAGGCTTTTTCATCCATAATCTCCCTACAACCTCCTTACATAAAAAATATAATTCGAACACACAGGGCTTGTAGCCACCATGTTCCATAAGGAAAGCATAATGCAGGTTCTTCCCCCGCGCAAGGGATTGGAGGGGTGCGGGCGGTCGCAGGCCGCCCTGGCAGCCGCGGAGCGCAGCGGAGAGGCCGAAGCCCCGAAAAGCCCGGTTTTTTGCGGCGTGCCGCAAAAAATGCGCCCAAATTTCGTATAGAAGTTTTATAAAATTTATCTGTCTGTTTGACGGTAAAACCCTCTTGACATTCTTTAGAGTTTTATTATATAATATCTATATATTTACTAGGAATACCTATTGAAGGAGCGTTATATGGCGCGAGCGGAAAAAATCACGGATCTGATAGGAAACACGCCTATCGTGAAAATCAACAAAATCAACGAGGGCGGGGCGGTGATATACGCCAAGCTGGAAAGTTTTAATCCTCTGCACAGTGTTAAGGACCGGATAGCTCTGGCGATGATCGAAGCGGCGGAGAAAAACGGCAGGCTGAAAAAAGGAACGGTGATTATTGAGCCCACCAGCGGCAACACCGGAATCGGACTGGCCTATGTGGCGGCGGTTAAGGGCTACCGGATCATTCTGACCATGCCGGAAACCATGAGCATTGAGCGGCGGAAACTTCTTAAGGCTCTGGGGGCGGAACTGGAGTTGACTGAGGGGGCCAAAGGCATGAAGGGGGCTATCGCTAAGGCGGAAGAACTGGCGGCGGCGATTCCCAACTCTTTTATCCCCCAGCAGTTTGATAACCCCGCTAATCCTACGGTCCATGAAAAAACCACGGGGCCGGAAATCTGGGCTGATACGGACGGCAAGGTAGATATCCTTATCGGTGGGATCGGTACCGGCGGAACACTCTCCGGCGTGGGTAAATACCTTAAATCGAAAAAATCTTCCGTTAAAGTAATCGCCGTGGAACCTGCCGCCTCGCCGGTCCTTTCCGGTGGTCAGCCGGGCCCCCACAAAATTCAGGGTATTGGCGCCGGTTTCCAACCCCAGGTTTATAATCCAAAGGTGGTGGATGAAATCTACCAGACCGACGATGTTAAGGCGGGAAGTGCTGCCCGGCGGCTTGCCAAGGAAGAGGGTATTCTGGCGGGCATCTCCTCCGGTTCCGCCCTGGAAGCGGCCCTCACGGTAAGCAAACGTCCGGAAAACAAGGGCAAAACCATTGTGGTTATCCTCCCCGACACCGGAGAACGCTACCTGTCTACCTGGCTCTGGGAGGACTAATCAACAACCCCGCCCTAAAGGGCTAAACTTGACCCACAGTTCGGGAAAAGAATTTACCGCAAAGGCCGCAGAGATTTTCCCCTATGTTTCCTCTTTGCGTCCTTTGCGTAAACCTCTGCGCCCTTTGCGGTTGCTCTTATTCCCTTAATCGAAGAATTTACCGCAAAGGCCGCAAAGAAAAGAGCGCAAAGGTCGCGAAGTATTTCCTTTTGCTTTCCCCTTTGCGCTCTTTGCGTAAACCTCTGCGCCCTTTGCGGTTGCTCTTTTGTTGGTGTCGTTCGTAGTAAAATAAAGAATTTACCGCAAAGAAGACGCAAAGGTCGCGGAGATTTTTCCTTTGTGTTCCAATGTCAACAGGTTATGCGCATACAAACTAAAAATGGTCCACAGGTTAGGCTATTACACCGATGAAAAGAAGGTTTTTAGTCCTAAAATCCATTTAATCCGCATAATCTGTGGGTCAAGTTTAGCGCCGAACTGCGGGGTATTAACCTTCGCCGCGAATGAAGCGCTCCTCTTATGAAATGTATCGGGCAACCCGGATTTGAACCGGGGACCTCTTGGTCCCGAACCAAGCGCGCTACCAACTGCGCTACTGCCCGGAAAAAAAGACCCGTCGTTTCGACGGGTTTCAGCCGTTTTATAACGGGAGCGACGGGGCTTGCCTTCCGAGAGCGGACTTCCTGTCCGCTCCCTCCAGGCCGGCCTTTTTGCTAAACCGCCATCCCTGGCGGTTTGCCCATGTAAGGCGGCGCACCTGCTTGCCTTTCATGGGCCGCAAAAAGGCTTCAAGCCCCCTAAAGCTCTGTTTGTGGAGTTTCCCAAAGGGAAACTCCAATATAAAAACCGCTTTTAGCGGTTTTTATGACGGGAGCGACGGGGCTTGAACCCGCGATCTCCGGCTTGACAGGCCAGCGCGATAAACCAGCTTCGCTACGCCCCCAATAAGTGTAGAA
>JAIRRU010000046.1 GCA_031255815.1 Treponema sp.
ACAAAACGCTCCCAGATGATCGTGTAAAGCCGGAGCTGATCCCGGGTGAGCTGATCCTTTACGCTGTCCGGGGTATAGGTAACATAGGTGGGCCGGATCGCCTCGTGGGCGTCCTGGGCCTTCTTCCCCACCGTGTACTCTACGGCCTTTTCGGGAAGATCCCCGGGGTAGTTTTGGCCCAGCCATTCCCGCAGCTCGTCCAGGGCGCTCCGGGAGATCCGCACCGAATCGGTACGCATATAGGTGATAAGCCCCACCCGGCCTTCCCCGATGTTCACCCCTTCGTAAAGCTGCTGGGCAAGCTGCATGGTCTTGCGGCTGGTAAAACCGAGACGGTTCGCCGCGGTCTGCTGGAGCTGGCTGGTGGTAAAGGGCGGCCGGGGCCGCAGGGTCTTGTCGGTTTCCCGGATCTCCGCCACCACGCAGGCGGCGTTTTTTATCTTGCCGATGATCTCCTCAACCTGGGCCTCGTTTCTAAGCTCCGGCTTCTTCCCCTGCCAGCTTACCAGCTGGGCGGTATAGGCGGCCTTGCCCTGTCTAAAATCCGCCTCCAGAGTCCAGAATTCCTCGGGGATGAAGGATTCCACCTCCTTCTCCCTTTCGCAGATAAGCCGCAGGGCCGCGGACTGCACCCGGCCGGCGGAAAGGCCGTTCTTTACCTTCTTCCAGAGCAGGGGGGAAAGGTTGTAGCCCACCAGGCGGTCCAGAACCCGGCGGGCCTTCTGGGCGTTTACCTTGGATTCGTCGATGACGCCGGGGCTGGCCACCGCCTCCCGGATTGCCGAGGGGGTTATCTCGTTAAAACTGATCCGCCGGATAGGTATATCCCCGTGCTTTTCGGTAATGGCGTTCCTCAGGTGCCAGGCAATGGCCTCCCCTTCCCGGTCATTATCGCTTGCCAGCAACACGGTATCAGCCTTTCTCGCGTCCCCCCGCAGTTCCCTGAGTATCTTTGCCCGTCCCCGGACGGTGATGTATTCGGGCTCAAAGTTATTTTCCACATCGATGGCAAGACGCGATTTGGGGAGATCGATCAGGTGCCCCATGGAAGCCTTGACCGTGTAGGAAGGGCCCAGGTACTTCTCGATGGTTTTGGCTTTGGCGGGGGATTCCACGATAACCAGGATCTTCTTTTCCGGTTCCTTTTTCGCGGCCCCTTTCCTTGCCCGGGTTCCGGCCTTGGGCTTCTTTTCCGTCTTTACCGCTGTTTCCGCGTCTATCGCCATAACTCTCTACCTTTTTTTTCCTCAATTTGCACCGATTTTATATTCCATTCGTCCAATATATCCGAAGCCGCGCGGATGATTTTAGCCCCTTCCTCCGCCAGGCGGGCCGTACCCGCCCCGCCGGGGGAGGGAAGCGCGCCGGAGGAGGCCACCCAAAGATCCCGGTTCTGTTCCAGGGCGAAACGGGCGGTTATCAGGGCTCCGGAGTTTGCCGGGGCCTCCACAATCAGCACCCCCCGGGCCAGGGCGGAGATGATCCGGTTCCGGGCCGGGAAGTACCACTTCCGGGGCGGGACTCCCGGGGGATATTCGGAAAGAATGGCCCCTCCTGATTCCAGAATCCGCCGGGCCAGGGCCCGGTTTGAGGCGGGATACACCTCGTCGGCCCCGGAACCCAGCACCGCCACCGTGGGGGCCCCGGCGGCCTCCAGGCTGCCCCGGTGGGCCATGGCGTCGATTCCCAGGGCAAGCCCGGAAACCACGACAATGCCCTGCCGGCTAAGTTCCCGGGCAATGTCGAAAGCCTGGGCCAGGGCCCGGCCCGAAGGGCGGCGGGTTCCCACGATTGCCGCCGCGGGTTTTTCCGGATCCGGCAGCCTTCCCCGGAAAAAAAGCGCCGCCGGGGGATCGTACATTTCCCGCAGCAGGGGCGGGTAAGCCGGGGAGGCCAGGGAAACCCAGCGGATCCCCCGGAGCCGGGCCGCGGCCGCGTCTTTCTCCGCCTGGACGCGGAGCTGTTCCATAGTCCAGGGCCGCCTTAAAGGGCGATCCAGAAACAGCTCTATATCCCTCTTTGAAAGTATGGCTAATTCCTCTTCCCGGTCAAATTTCCGGCAGAGTTTCCCCCGCTCAAGAACGCTCAAGCCGGGAATCCGGGCGATCATCAGGTCCAAAAGGCCCCGTTCATCCATACCTTAACCCCATGACGAAATCCCGGTTGTTCCGGGCCTCTTCCAGTTTTTTCGCGTCCTTGGTGGTAACCAGGATGCGGTCGTAGAGATCAACGGCCTTCTCGTAGTCCCCGGTCATGTAATAGGCCCGGGCCAGGACAAACATGCCCTCCACATCCCGGGGCATAAGCTCCAGGTACCGGGACAGCTGGGGCAGGGCCTCTTCCGGGCGATCAAGCTCGAATGTGTAGAGCACCCCCAGGGCGTAGCGGGGCTTGGCGTAATCCGGATCCAGTTCTACGGCCCGCAGGTAGGCCCGCTCAGCCAGGCCGAAGTACTGTTCCCGCTGGGAAAGCTGCTCCCCCGGCTGGGGGAAATCCAGGGAAGACTTTGCCACAATGCCCGCCGAGACGCCGGTCAGGTAAAAGACCGTCGGATCTTCCGCGTTGTAACGGATGGCCATTTCCAGAGCCTCCAGGGCGTCCTGGTGCATGCCCTTGTCGGCAAGCCGGGTGGCGAGGATCTTCCAGTAGGTTCCGGTCTGGGCGGCGTCCCGCACGTGGGCTTCCACCGCGTCCTCGTAGGCGGCAATGGCCGCCCGGAGCCCCTCGATGGTTTCAGGCGGCCCGCCCCGGGGGCTCAGTTCCGCCATCCGGGCCGCCAGGGCGGCGTTGGTGTTCCGCTTCTCGTAGAAGTACACTCCCATGATGCCGCCGCCCAGGACAAGAACCACCAGGAGGCCCAGTAAATTCTCTTTCCGTATCTTCATTGTTCAACTCCCCTGCCGCCCAGCCGGGGGAGAAATTTCCGGTGGCTTTCCCGGAGCAGCGCGGAATCCACATGGGTATAGATCTGGGTGGTGCAAATATCGCGGTGCCCCAGGAGTTCCTGCACGGAGCGCAGATCCGCCCCCCCGGCCAGTAATTCGGTGGCGAAACTGTGCCGCAGGCTGTGGAGGCGGGATCCGGTTCCCAGGGAAAGGGTGGCGCGCCGGTAGTTTTTCCAGATCCCCTTCCGGGAAAGCCTCCCGCCCCTCCGGCTGATAAAGAGAGCCGGGCCTTTCCGCGGCCCGGCAAGCAGAGGGCGGGCCTCGGCAAGGTAAAGCTTCAGCCAGTCCGCCGCCACCGCGCCGAATACCGCCAGGCGCTCCTTGTCCCCCTTTCCCCGCACCCGGGCCGTGGAGGAAGAAAAATCCAGATCCTTCAGGTTAAGGGACACCGCCTCCGAAACCCGCAGGCCCGCGGAGTAGATCAGTTCGTAGATAGTCCGATCCCGGATTCCCCGGGCCGTCCCGGTATCTATCGACGCGAGCAGGGCCTCCACCGCCTCCCGGGGAAGGGTTTCGGGAAGCCGGAAGCTCCGGCGGGAACTCTCCAGCAGGGCCGCCGGATTATCCTCGCGGATCCTCTCGTCGCAGAGGAAACGGAAAAAGGATCTGAGGGCCGATACGGCCTTAGACACCGAGCGGGGATCTATGCCCTCAACCGTCCGGCGGTACTCAAGATAACGGATCAAAGAGGGGGGATCCGCTGCCGCGGCGCCGAGCCCTTCCCTTTCCAGCCAGCCCAGAAAGTTCCGGATCTCCAGCCCGTAAGTTTCCGCGGTCAGGCGGGAACGGCGTTCCAGGGCAATCAGCCTTGAATGGTAGCGCTGCTGCAAATTTGAATTATTCACGGCCTTCCGCGTCTACCCTTCGCTTGCCTTACCGGCAAGGTTACTGCCGGCCAGGTAGTTCATTTTTCTTATGGCCGCGGGAATTTCAAGGTCTTCCTCGTCGGAGTAGGCCCCCCCCCGGAGCGGGATACCCGGCTGCTTTGGATTGCGCCCCTTGTAGCCTTCCCATACCTCGATGGGAATAACGTCCTCGTCCTTGGGTTTTGCCCTTTCCGCCGCGTTACCGGCGCTCTTGCCCTTCTCGGCCTGGAAGCCGGTGGCGATAACCGTTACCCGGATACTGTCCCCCAGGTCGGACACCTCGGTTACCCCGTGGATAATATGCACGTCCGGGTGGGCCTTGTTGCGGATGGTGTTCACCACCTCGTCCAGTTCCACCAGGGAAAGATCCTCCCCGCCTGCCACATTCACCAGGAGCTTGGTCGCCCCCTCGATGCTGGTCTCCTCGAGCAGGGGGTTGTCGATGGCCTTGTTGGCCGCGTCCTTCGCCCGGTTTTCCCCGCTCCCCAGGCCGATACCCATAAGCGCGTCGCCCTGGCCTTTCATGGTGGATTCCACGTCGGCAAAGTCGATATTGATAAGCCCGGTTTGGGTGATAAGGTCGGAAATGCCCTGCACGCCCTGGCGGAGCACGTCGTCGGCCATCAGATAGGCCTTCTTTACGGGGGTGTTCCGCTCTACCATGCCCATAAGCTGCTGGTTGGGTATGACGATCAGGGTGTCCACCGCTTCCCGCAGCTTCTGTATCCCGTCTTCGGCAATGAGCATTTTGGCGGCCCCCTCGTAGTCGAAGGGTTTGGTTACCACCCCGACGGTAAGGGCGCCTTCCTCCCTGGCCAGTTTGGCAATAACCGGAGCGGAACCGGTGCCAGTCCCCCCGCCCATTCCGGCGGTAACGAACACCATATCGGATTCCTTTAAATGCTCGCGGATAAGTTCCTGATCCTCGTTGGCGGCTTTTTCGCCCCTCTCGGGAACGCCTCCGGCCCCCCTGCCTCCGGTGAGTTTGGAACCGATCTGCAGCTTTATCTCCGCCCTGCTTTTCATAAGCAGATCCTGAAGATCCGTGTTAACCGCGATAAACTCGACCCCCAACAGGCCGCATTCAATCATACGGTTTACCGCGTTGCAGCCGCCGCCGCCGGCCCCAACAACCTTGATCACCGCGGGCGCCGGCACAAGCGGCCCCTCGTCGTGTACTACTATGTTCACATTCCCCTCCTGTTTGCTTTATCTTACCGCATCAATACCGATGCGCTGCCTTTTAAAAAAATTCTCTTTTAAGCCAGGTTCCTAATTCCCGCAGAACGCCCGGCGGGCCTTTCTCCCGGGGGCGGCCTTCCCCGTTCCGTTCGGGCCCCTGCTTCTCCTGCCGCTCAAAACCTTCCACCACCAATCCTATCGCCGTGGAGTATACCGGGTTCCGGTACTCTTCCACGAGGCCGCCGCTTAAAATCCCGCCGGGCAGGGGCGAACCGATCCTTACGGGCATCCTGAAAATCCGGGAGGCAAGTTCCGCCGCGCCTAAAAGCTGCGCCCCGCCGCCGGTCAGCACGATCCCGGCGCCCAGGGGCCGGGACAGGGCGATTTTATCCAGCTTCTCCTTCGCTATCTTGAAGATCTCTTCCATCCGGGGCTGGATCATCCCGAGTATATGGGAACGGGGGATGGGTATGGGCGCCCTTCCCCCAACCCCGGGGACAATAACGTCGTCGTCGCTGTCGTCCATACCTTCAAAGCAGGAACCGGCCTCAATTTTTATCCGTTCCGCGGTCTCGAAAGAAATGTTCTTGATGATCGAAATATCCCCGGTTACCTGTGTTCCGCCGGCGGGGATGGTAACCGTCGAATAAGGGGCGCCGTCGCAGTAAACCAGCATTTCCGTGGTTCCCCCGCCGATATCGACCAGGGCCACCCCCAGATCCTTTTCTTCCCTGGTAAGCGCCACCCTGCCGGCCGCCAGGGACTGGAGGATCAGATCGTTAACGTAGTAACCGGCCCGGTTAACGCACTTGATCAGGTTCTGCGCGCTGGTAACCGAACAGGTAATGATGTGAACCTCCGCCTCAAGCCTTACCCCGATCATGTCCAGAGGATCCCGGATGCCCTTATGATCGTCCACGATGTAACTCTGGGGAATAACTTCCAGTACCTGGCGATCCATCGGGATCAGCACCGCCCGGGCCGCCTCCAGCACCCGGGCAATATCGTCGCTCCCTATCTCCCGGAGTTCCCGGTCCTTTCCGGTAACCGCCACCACCCCCCGGGAATTGATCCCGTCAATGTGGCTGCCCCCGATGCCGGTCCAGCAGGAGTCCACATCCCGGCCGCTCATCATCTGGGCGGCCTCAACGGCGTCCCTTACGGCCCGAAGTGTCGCCTCGATGTTGACCACGACCCCCTTTCTCATTCCGGTGGAGGGGCACAGGCCTACGCCGGTAATTTCGATAGTTTCATTCTCGCCGCGCTCGCCGATTACCGCGCAGACTTTAGTCGAGCCTATATCGAGGCCGACTACCAAACCGTCATTCGCCAGAGGGGGCCTCCTTTTCCTTGTACGATGCCGTTTCCGCCCTAAAATCTATCTCCTCGATTTCGGAGTGTTTCGCGGCGAACACATCGAGCATTAACATAACATAGCGAAGGCTCGCTTCGTTAAGATCCGGCTCAAGCCGTACCCTTACCGGGTTATGGACGGGATACAGAACAAGATCGAATCCGTCAAAAGCTTTCCGGTTTATCCGTATCTCCGATATCGCTGCGAGCAGTTCCGGCGAACTGTCCCTTATGGCCTCGAGCCTGGACAAGAGGGGGCCGAAAAGGGCGGGAAGCTTCATCCCCAGGGAAGGGTTTTCAAAAACAAGGCCCGATATCAGCGGCAGCTGGGGCAGATCCCCGGCGGCCTCCCCGTCTTCCTTCCCAATCTTAAAAACCAGGCCGGTTCGGTCAAAGTAAACGGGGGTAAGTTTTCCGTCCAGCCGGGCCAGGGAAACCCCCGCGGCGCTCCGGGGGATCAGCACGATCTTTACCGCGTTGGGGAAACGCTTAATCACCTTTGCCGATTCAACCTGGCAGAGCGCCTCCAGGGATCGTTCCGCCCGGGCGGCCTTCACCGAAACGTAGGAGGAGCGTTCCCCGATTCCCGCGGCGGCGATGATCTCTTCCCGGCTCAGGCCGGGGAAGGGGGGCGTTTCTATCTCGGCAAGGGGCATGCAGGGGCTTACCGCCAGGAGCCAGATCAGTTCCAGTACCAGAATCGCCGCGGCCGCGATGATCAGGGCCTTAAGCCCCTTCTCTATCCCCTGGCCGGTGTCGCCGCTTCTCCGGCCGGCTTCCGGGGGCGGGGATTTTAGGCGGATGGATTCACCTGACATTTACGTTCTCCCTGGCGTTGAGCCGGAGCTCCCCTTCAACATCCTGATAGTACAGGGGCTGGCGGCGTATTTCCCGGGCGTACTGGCTCAGATTTTCCGTCCGGGCCAGGGCGGGATTCCGGCGCGAGACATTTACCACCAGGCCCGCCATGAGCAGGGTCGTCATCAGGGAGGATCCGCCGTGGGAAAAGAAGGGGAGCGGTATCCCGGTGGCGGGAAGGGAGCCGGAGACTACCGCCATATTCAGCAAAGCCTGGGATACAATCATGGTTACCAGGCCGTAGGCCAGAAGCCTCCGGTAAACCGTGGCGGCCCGGTAACCCGCCCGGTAACCCTGCCAGGCGAAGAAGGCGAAGAGGGCGAAGAGGAGGAATACCCCGATAAAGCCCGACTCTTCGGCGAAGGCGGAAAAGATAAAGTCCGAATGAACCTCGGGAACGCTGGCTATTTTCCGCGTCCCCTGGCCGAGGCCCTTGCCCAGGACGCCCCCCGACATGATGGTAAGGAGGCTGGAACGGACCTGGTAACCCGCGCCCTGGGGTTCCCAGTTGGGCCAGAAAAAGCTGATCACCCGTCTAAGACGGTGTTCCTTGGTAAGCACCATAAGGCTTGTCAGGGGCAGCATCATAACTATTGCGAAAAAAAAGTAACGCAGTTTTACTCCCGCCAGGAAAAAAATTACCAGGGCGTTTACCGCGATAAACACCGCGGTAGATAAATTGTTCTGCCGGTAGATAATAAGAAAAAAAAGAGAGGTTATCAGTACCGGCGGCAGCACCCCGGAGGTAAAAAAACCGATGCTGTCCTGCTTTTTGTCAAAGATGTGGGCCAGGTACAGGGGCAGCGCCAGTTTTACCAGTTCCGAGGGCTGGTATTCCAGGCCCCCTATCCCGATCCAGCGGCTGGCGCCGTTTTTGGTCACCCCGATACCGGGGAAAAAGGTAAGGAGGCAGAGGACGAGCGCGCCTATCACCAGGGGGATCATCACTTTCCGCAGCAGCTCCAGTTTTATTTTGGAAGCGATAAAAAAAAGCGCCAGTCCCGCAAGGGCCGGTTTAAGCTGCCGGGAAATAAAGTACAAACCGTCCTCTTTGGAAATAAGCCCAAAGCCGTAGGAGGCGGAATAGAGAATCACGAGCCCGAGCCCGGTAAGGAGAAAAACACTGGCGATAAGCGCCTGGTTTCCCCGGGAACGGTATTCGGACGCCTCGGCTTCAAACTGGTACATCCTTCCCCCTATTGTATCTTCAGAGTTGACAGGGCTATTATAGCAAAAAGCCCGCCCAGTATCCAAAAACGGATAACAACTTTTGTCTCCGCCCAGCCTGATAATTCAAAGTGATGATGCAAAGGCGCCATTTTAAACACCCTTTTCTTCCTCAGCTTGTAGGACACAACCTGGATGATTACCGATGCTATCTCCAGCACGAAAACGCCGCCGATAATCAGAAGCAGTATTTCTTTTTTTATGATAAGAGAGATAGTGGCAATCAGGCCTCCCAGGGAAAGGCTTCCTACGTCGCCCATGATTATTTCCGCGGGGTGGGCGTTGAACCACAGAAAAGCTATACAGGCCCCTACGGCGGCAAGGCAAAGCACGGTAAGCTCCCCCGCGCCGGGGAAGTAGGGAATGCCCAGGTAGGAGGAATAGTCCACCCTTCCGGTCAGGTAGGTAAGGATGGCCAGGGAAATAAAAACCAGGATAAGGAGCCCCGCCAGAAGCCCGTCAAGGCCGTCGGAAAAATTCACCGCGTTACTCTCCCCCACGATAAGGAGCACCCCGAAGGGAATCCAGAGGACGCCCATGTCCAGTACCGGGTTTTTAAAGAA
>JAIRRU010000160.1 GCA_031255815.1 Treponema sp.
TTTTTTTGATACCGGCGAATTATTCAACAACTGTCTAAGAACAGCCCCTACCGGCTGCAGAGCTGACGGGCGAAGCGGAGTATGCGGCCGTAGTGCTCCGGGGTAAGCCGGGAGGGCAGGTCTTTGGGACTGTTCAGGCGGCGCCAGGTTTCAGGGATGAGCGGCTCGTCCCCGGTTTTCCTGTTTTCCCGGGCGATAAGGGCCCCGGCAAAATCCGGCCGCCTGCGCAGCAGGGAAACGAAGGAGGAGGCTTCGCGGGAGGGCAGGGCCGTAATGGTTATGGCCGGAAGGCCGGCCCGCAGGAAGCCCGCGTCCTCCGAAAAGGGCGTGGGAAGGAGGAGCACCTTGTCCATGTTAAGGCTCCGGGCCGTTTCCAGGGCCCTGTTCCGCAGTTCCCTGGTAAGCTGCCGGGTTTTCAGCAGGCCCCCGGGTTCCCGGTAAAAAAAACAATCGTTAAAAAGATAATCGGCGGTGGAGGAAACGATCAGGGTGTCCCCGGTTCCGCAGCTGTCGAAGATAAATATCCGGCCTTTCCCCAGGCCGTTCCGGCGCAGAGTTTCCGCCAGGGTGTAGGATCCCTGGGAACGGATGCCCTCTCCGGGGCCGAGTTCCTCCTTGTCGGTAAGGATAGTAATCCAGTTGTCCGTACCCCCTGTCCGCAGAAACCCGGCAGTTTTTATCAGCAGGAAAACCGCGGCGCTGTTGTCGTTCGCCCCGGGGCTTCCCGGCGCCCGGTCATAGTGGGCGGTCAGTATCACCGGGCTTTCCCCCCGGAAGGGGAAGGCCCCCGCCGCCGGAAAGCTGCCGGTTTCCGATCCCTGTTTCCGGGGGAATATAAAGAAGTGCCGGTTTCCCGCCACGGTAAACACCAGGGAAGCTATCCTCAATTCGGCAAGCAGGGATTTAAGGATGCGGTAACGGTCCGCGTTGGGGGCGATAAATTCAAAAAACCGGTTAAAGGGAGGCTCGGCGAAAGGCTTTCCCCTGATCTCCAAAAAGGGCACCGGTTTTGCTACCTGGCTTTCCCGATCCGCCCGATGCGGCCCGCCAGAGCCGCCAGAAAGCGGGAGAAGCGCCCCCGGCTCTGGCCGTATTTGACGGAAAAATCCCTGGCCGCTTCGGAAAGGGAATAGGCGCCGTATTTTTTCTTCAGAAAATCCCAGTGCTTTACTATCCACACGTACAGATCGCTGGGGCTCCTGCCGGGGAAATTCAGGGTAAGCCACTGTTCCCGGATGATGTTGATAACCGGCAGGTACACCTCGTTGTACCAGGATACCAGGGCATCGGGAAAGGAAATTTCCTCTTCCCTGTCCTGGTTGATGTAGTATTTGTGTACCAGGATGTGGTTGTAGATCACGTCGTAGCGGCCGGGCATGGTAAAGTCCAGATCCCCGCAGCCCGTTAACTTCCCGAATTCGGTTTTTTCGTAGAAGATCTTTTTTTCATAGTTGATAACCGCTGTTTTCATCTCGTCGGCGCTCATGCCGGGCTTGATGCTGATTTCGCTTGCCAGGCTTATCACCTCCGCGTCGATAAGCTCCACCCCCTTGGTACGGGCCACCGACACCCGGTGGTTGCCGTCCCGGACAAAGTAAACCCCCCCTATTTCGTAGAGCTGGATAGCCGGGAGGTTTACGTCTTTCAGGTTGGCCATATCGACCCGTTCCCAGCGGCGCCGCAGATGGTTGGACCGGGGCAGGAAGAATTTGGTAAAGTCCCGGTAGCGGCCCTCGCTGCCGACGATGTTTTTAATGGGAACCACCTGCATGCCCCGGTAAACCTGGTTTTTCGGCCGGAGGATCTCCTTAACATCGTTGAAGGAGAGCAGCTGATCCTTGTCGGCGTGCATAAAGTTTTTTATCCGGGAAAACAGAGCCTTTCCCCACGCATTGTTAAAATCCTCCGCGGCCTGCATCCGGTAGCTTACATCGTAGTCGGTATCAGACAAGTTCCTATCCTTCCCCGGTGTTGATAAGGTAATGGCTGTAGGCGTTGATCACCGTGGTCTCGTTATATTTGGTAACCCGGATATCCCTCAGATCGTACAGGTGTATATGCCCGTGGATAAGGTACTTGGGTTTAAATTTCCGCATGAACCAGAGGAAGCATTTGAATCCCTGGTGGCAGCGGTCTTCCCTGTCGTGAATGTCCCGGGGGCTGGCGTGGGTCAGGAGTATGTCCAGGTAACGGCCCCGGAAGATCCGGTTGAAGATGAGGCCGGGGAGCAGCTTGAGTATCTCTCTTTTCATCTGGAATTCGGTGAACTGGTTGTTCCCCCTGTTGTAGCGCATGGAACCGCCCAGGCCGGCGATGATGAGCCCCTCTTCCCGGTGGAGGCGGGAACCGACATGGATAGCCCCCGAACCCTGGTAATCCTCGTCCGCGAAGTTTCTGGAAACGTACAGCCCCCCCTTGGCGTAACAGTGTATGTCCTCGGTATGATGGTTCCCGAAGACAAAGAGCAGCGGTTTGTTGAGGCTGGAAACAATAAAGTCCAGGTAATCCATGGGAAGATCCCCGGCGCTCAGAACCAGATCTACATCCTTGAAACGTTCCCTGATGGTGTTGGTATACACCAGGGGATCGATCTGGTCGGAGACGCAGAGTATCTTCATCGGGCGGCCTTGCTCAGCATATTCCGGAGTTTTTCCCTGCCGAAAAGCTCCACCGGCCGGTTATTGGCAAAATCCAGGGCGGCCCGGGAAAAGCCCCCGCTGGCGACAAGCGCCGTTTTGGAAATGTTCTGTTCCCTGGCGTCGTCCAGAATCGAACGGATCTCCTCTTCCCCCGCCGGATCGTTGCCCCGGTAAAAACGGATAAGCCGGGGGATCTTGCGGGCGCTCTGCCAGTCGTCCTCTCCCCCCCCTTCCACGGCCAGCACCTCGCCGCCGCCGGGGGTAGGCTTGGCGTTCTGCACGCTCAGCCCCATGGCGTCTTTTACGATGGATTTGCAGAGTTCTAAAAAATCGGCGTTGCCGGCGGTAATGTATTTCTTTATGCCCCCGCCGGTTTCGGCCTTGATATCATGGTACTGGGAAAGCTTTTCCCCCACGTCCCGGAACCCTTTCTTTTCCTTGTAGACCTTTTCCCACTGGGCCACGGCCCGGTCGATTTCCCGCCTCTTTTCATAGCATAAACCCAGAAAGTAGCGGGCGTAAAGGCTCTCCTGGGCGGATTCGTCGGAGATGGCGGCCGCCGCCTTTTCCAGAACCGGCGCGGCCTTGCCGAACTCGTTCATGGACATGAAACAACCCCCCTGCTCCACCAGGGCCCGCAGCTTGTATTCCGGTTCCGCCGCCGCTTTCTCGAAGGAGGCGGCCGCCCCCGCGTAGTCTTTAAGGTCTTTCTGCAGTTTTCCCAGGTAGTACCAGGTTTTTGCCTGGGCCTTGTCCTTCTGAAAACGCAGGGCGCGTTCCAGAACGGCCTTGGCGTCCGGGGCTTTTTTAGCCTTGTAAAGCAGAACCCCCAGCTCAAAGTAGATATCACCGTTGTTCGGGGAGAGTTCCGCGGCCTTTTCCAGGTATTCCCGGCCCCTTTCCGGATTACCCGTCTCCGCAAAGAGCTTCCCCGCCTGGTAGTAGTAATCCCCCTTCTTCGGCATAAGCTTGATCAGCAGGAGGTATTCCTTCAGAGCCTCCCTCGGTTCCCGGTTGGACAGGTAGAGCCGGGCCAGGGTCTGGCGGTATTCCGTTTCCGGTATGGCTTTTCCCTGGATGCTTAGCTGGTTGAGGGCCTTAAATTCCCGGTAGGCCAGGTCTTCCTTCTCTTCGGCGGCGTAGGCCAGCCCCAAATAGTAGCGGGCTTCGGCGTTCCTTGAGTCTTTGGCGATGAGCTGTTTGGCCGATCTAATGGCAACCTGGGTCTTTCCCCGCTTGATAAGCAGGGGAAGAGCCTCCGTTCCTTTGGAGAAGAGAAACTGCCTGATGATAAAGGCTGCTAAAAAACCCGTCCCTACCACGAGGACGATAATTAACGCAAGGACTCTCATGTCTTTTCCCGGCCCGCCGAATACCTTATACTGAGGATATCTAAGTTGGTATTATAATTATAGGTGGGTTTCGAGGGAAGGTTTAATGATTTCTTTTGTCATGGAGAGGCAAGGCTTGGCCGACATTAGAAACAGGGACTAAGTATGAAAAAAGCCGTTTTTTTGCCCCTTTTGGCGATCCTGTGGATACCCCTCCTGGCAGCCCAGTCCGATTTTTCCCGGGGGGAAGATTACTTTATGCGGAACCAGCCGGGAGAGGCTGTTCCCTTTCTGGAAAACGCCCTTCTGGAAAACCCGGAGGAGCTAAGGGCCTATCTCTACCTGGGAATCGCCTACCAGCAGCTCGGGCGGCTGGATGACGCCGTGGCTGTGTACCTGAAAGCCCTGCCCAGGGCGGGGAACGAAACCGCCCGGATTGCCTGCAACCTGGGGAATCTGTACTTTAGCATGGAAAAAACCGATTCCGCCGAGTATTACTATACCCAGGCGGTTAAAGCCGACCCCTCCTACGCGGCGGCTTACCTGAACCGGGGCAATACCCGGGTAAAGAGCGGGGCCCTCAGGGAGGCCCTGCCGGATTACGATTTTTTTCTGTCTCTGGAACCTCACTCGCCCAAGCGGACCCGGATAGAACAGCTCATGGCCCTTATCCAGTCTGAATTTGCCGCCGAGGAGCGCCGGCGGCTTCTGGCGGAAGAGGCCGCCCGGGCCGAGGCTATCCGCCGGCAGCGGCTGCTGGAAGAAGTTTCCGCTTCCCTCCAGGCCGCCGCGGAAGAAACCAGGGGGCTT
>JAIRRU010000189.1 GCA_031255815.1 Treponema sp.
GTACCTTTAAGCATAGCGGAAAGATCGGGGAAAGCGGAAAAATTTACGGTTCCCAGAGTGCCGATATCGGTCCATCCGCTAAAAGAGCTTTCCCCGCTTACCAGGGCGTTCAGGCTTGATTTAAGGTCGCTGTATTCCCAGCTCCGCACCAGCAGGGTCAAAAAATCCGGGGGGCGGGCGAAAGAGGAAAGCACCAGCATAATCTGGGAAACCGCCCTGCCGGTGATCCGTTTCTCCAGATCGTAGAGAAGCTCCCGTTCGGGAAGCTCCCGCCCCCCCTGGGGAAACACCAGCCGATCCAAGGCGGCCAGCCGGCCCGCCGATCCCAGGGCGGGTATCCGCTTTCCCACAAAGGACTTCCCCAGCATCCCGCAAACTTTGGCGTAAGCGTAGGCCCGTTCCCCCGCCCCCGGCATCTAGCGCCCCCGGGAAGGCAAGTTTCTTCGGGAAGAGGCCCCTTCGGCCAGAAACTTGTCCAGCAGGGCCGAAAAACCGCCCTGATCCGTTGTTATGGCCTCAAGGCTCTTCCGGTATTTTTCAATCTGGTTCCGGTAATCCGTTCTAACCTGATCTATCTCCCCGCTGTAGGCCGCGTCCAGTTCCGCCGCGCGGCGGCTGTACTCTTCCTCGTAACGGGCGCGGTTCTGTTTTTCGGCTTCCGCCACCCGGCGGTCGGTTTCGGCCTGGGCATCGTCCACCAGGGCTGAAGCTTCCGCCTCTATCTTGAGGAGATGCCCCAGCACGTTTTCATCAGCCAGGCCGGCAAGCGGCAAGCCGGCCCCGCTTTCCCCGAAAATCCCGTCCGCCATGCCCCTGCCCTACTCCTGCGCGGAGTTGAAGATGTCTTCGTATTTGCCGATTACCCCGCAGGCGCCCTGGGGGTCCCTCTGGGAAAGCAGTTCCATGTAAAACTGGGGATTTTCCAGCAGTTCCGCCAGGCGTTTGAGGATCCGGAGGTGTTTTTCCGAATCGCCCGGGGGCGCGAGGATCATAAAGAGCAGATACACCGGCTCCCCGTCCAGAGCGTCGTAGTCTATCCCCTTGCGGGAAATGCCCAGCACCCCGTAAACCTGGTCTATGGCGTTAATCTTGCCGTGGGGAATCGCTATGCCCTTATGGATGCCGGTGGACATCTTCGCCTCCCGTTCCCTGAGGGCTTCGAGAATTTCCTCCCTGGCATTGCTCCGCTCCGTCTGACAAAAATGATCCACCATTTCCTCAAAGGCTTCTTCCTTGTCTTCGGCTTCGAGATCGAGCTTGATGAGTTTCGCGGGAAATACCTCGTACAGGAACATTCCGATACCCTCCCCGGCCTATTGGGAGACCGCCGCGCCCGTATCCGTTTCGATGTCCGCGTCCGTTTCGATGGTATCCGTTTCCGTTTCGATGATACCCGTATCCGTGCCTGCGGGAGCTTCGATAGAGACCTGATCCGCCGGGTTATTCCTGGATTCCAGTTCCTCGTCCACCCAGTTGCTCTCCGCCGCCCCGGCGGACTGCCGGCGCCCGGCGGCTTCCACCCCGGAATCGCCGGGGCCCCGGTTTAACAGGGCGAGACCCAGGCTCAAAACCAGAAAAAGGGCGCCCAGAACCGTCGTCGCCCTGGTTAATACGTTACCTGAACGGGAACCGAAGGCGGAACCGCTGCCCCCGGCAAAGATCCCCCCCAAACTGTCCCCTTCCTCGTTCTGAACCAATACCAGAAGGATAAGCAGGACGGCGATAATCACGAAAAAGACCAACAATACAGGACCGATTATAGTCATCAGATAACTCCATTAACCCGTAATTTCCAACGATACCAACTCAAATACCAGCCCAAACCGCGTCAAAAATCAAGCCGGGACAACAATCCAAACCAATGCCTGGAATAAATCAAACTATAATGAATCAGGCCGCTTTGTTCAAGCGCCGTCCCGGACAGGGCCGCGGCCCGGAGGGGCGGAACCGGGCCGGAAGGCGTCCGCCCCTTCCCGGTTCCGGGTTTTCCGCCGGGAGCGGGAAAAAACAGGCTTCTTCAAAAATCCGGATGATTCCCGGCAAGGCCCGTAAAACGCTCCGTATTCCGCCGTTTTCAGGCGCTTCTGTCCGGGCGCGCCGGTTCACGGGCAATTCTATCGAAAGACGGGCGTCCTGCCGGACGGTTTATTCGTGCCGAAGGGTTTAATACCCAAGAGCCCGCTCGCCCGTTCGCGGGGGAGCTTTAGGGCGAGGCGGTTAATTCCGGCACCTTCACTGCCTCATCACCAGCGCTGTTGTCAGGGAACCTGCCAGGGCCGCCACCGGTATTGCCGCTATCAAACAGATCCTTAAGTTCCTGTATTTTTTCTCTAAGCGCAGATATTTGCCGCCTAAGTCCAGATATTGACTGGTCGTTTGATTGTAGGAGTCCTGTACTGTCTTCAATAGCCGTTCTGATTCGGCTATTAAGCTCTCTTTCTCTTGAATAGTTGACTCTAAGCTGCTGATATTGCGTTTCAACTCTTCGTTGTTCTTCTCTAACTGATTCAAATTCGATTCCATACCGCTGACTATGGTTTCGATCTGAGTAAAGATATCCTGTGACGAAACCTGCCGCAAAGAGGGCAAACAGCACAAAAACGCAAAGAACAAGAGGAAATACTTTCTTTCCATTCATGGAACCCCCGCGAAGCCGGACTTTTTTTACCGGAAACAAAGTTTCCGCGCCAACCGGATTTTGGAACAAGCTTAAACTTAAACCGCAAAGCTGCGGCACCTATTCTGGGGCAATAGCGCCGGCATGTCAATTCGGCTGCCCGCGCCCGGATCTCTCCCGGAACAGGGCTTTGACGCCGCCTGCCCGCAGGATGGCAAGGACATGATCGCCCAAGGGAGGGAAGGGGATCTCCTCCCCGATCCGGGGAACGGTAACAACATTTTTCAGCAGATCCGCTTCCAGGCTGTCCCCGTTCAGGACTTTGCCGCTAATTCCCGGACAGCTAATCAGGGGCAGGCCGAGGTTTATCCCGTTGCGGAAAAAGATCCGGGCAAAGGATTCGGCAATCACGGCGGCGGCGCCCATGCTGATAAGGGCTATGGCGGCGTGTTCCCGGCTGGAACCGCAGCCGAAGTTGCTTCCCGCCACGATGAGGCCGCCGGGGGGAAAGGCGGCGGCGATGCGCTCATCCACCCCGCAGAGGCAGTGCCTGCCGATTTCGGCGGGATCCACGATCTCCAGAAAACGTCCGGGGTATATCTGATCGGTGTCTATGTTTTTCCCCAGCAACAGTACTTTTCCCGCGATTCTTGTTTTCATGTTCGCTCCTTACGCGCCGCGCCGCGTTATTCCTGAAGCAGGGGGCGGGGATCGGCGATCCTTCCCGCGAGCACCGAAGCGGCCACCGTGGCCGGGGAGGCAAGGTACACGCGCCCTTCCGTGCTGCCCATGCGGCCGGGAAAATTCCGGTTCGACGCGGTTACGCAGACCTCGCCCGGGGCGACGATCCCCTGGTGGGCGCCCAGGCAGGGGCCGCAGCCGGGGGTAGAAATAGTGGCGCCCGCGTCCATGAGATCCTGTATATAGCCGAGGCGCATGGCTTCTTTCATCACCTGATCCGAGGCGGGAATAACCACCAGCCTGACATAGGGGGCTATTTTCCTGCCCCGCAGAACAGCCGCCGCCTCGCCGATATCCTCGAGCCTGCCCCCGGTACAGGCGCCCACAAAACCCTGCTGCACTTCCTCCGGCTCAACTTCCCCAACCGGCTTAACATTATCAACACTGTGGGGAAGGGCCAGTTGGGGCGGGAGGGAATCCGCCTCGAAGACGTAGGATTCGGAATACTTGTAACCGGGATCGCTGGCCTCTGCCTCAAAGGGCCTCAGCGCCCGCTTTGAAACATAGTCCAGCACCGCCTGGTTAGGCTGCATGTAGGCGGTCTTGGCCCCCATTTCCACCGCCATATTGCAGAGAACCATGCGGCCCCCCAGGCCGAGCCCGTCTACGTAGGTTCCGGTAAAATCCACCGCCTTGTAAACCGCCCGATCCGCCTTCAGGGTTCCCAGAATGTGGAGGATAACGTCTTTGGGATACACCCCTTTGGGGGGAGATCCTTCGATACGTATCTCGATGATTTCGGGAACCCGGAACCATAACTCGCCGGAAATGAGGATGGTCGCCATATCGGTGGCCCCCACGCCCGTCCCGAAAGCCCCCAGGGCCCCGTGGGTAGTGGTGTGGGAATCGGTGGCCGCCAGGATCATGCCCGGGTACACCAGGCCCGCCTCCACCAGCACCTGGTGGCAGACCCCCTTGTTGATATCAAAATGATACCGCAGGCCCTGCTCCCGGGCGAATTCCCGCATCTCCCGGTGAATCCGGGCCGACTGTATGCTCGGCGCCGGGGCGTAATGGTCAAACACGAAGGCCGCCCGGCTCTTGTCCCACACCCGTTCCCCTCCCATTTCCCGGAAAGAGTACAGGGTTTGGAGGTACAGGTCGTTGATCTCGGCGAAATCAATCCGGGCGGTGATTATCTCGCCGCTTTCAAGCTTCCCCCTGCCGGCGGCCCGCGCCAGGATCTTTTCTATAGCGTGCATAAGGAACTCCTGGCGGCTGCTATGGCCGCCGGTTTTTGCGCAGCTTCCGGTACAACGCCATGGCCTCTTCCGCGGAACGCATCCCCTCGGCAGCCCCCGGCTCCGAAAGGGAACAGGCTGCCGAAGCTATACCCAGCTCTATCCCCTCCTTAAGGCTCATGCCCTTATAGGCCCCGTACAGGGCTCCCGCGCAAAAAGCGTCCCCCGCGCCCACGGTTCCTTTGATGTAGCCCTCGGGCAAGGCGAGGCTCGGCGCCGCCTCGTAACGGCCCTCCTGATCCAGGCCGAAACCGCCTTCGGGGCAATGGATCAGCGCCCAGGCGGACACGCCTGAAGCCCGGATCTTTTCCAGGGCTTCCCGCATGTTGGCGCTTATCAGCGCGCCGCCGTCCCGCAGGGGCACGCCGGTAATCTGCTCCGCTTCCAGTTCGTTAATGATGCAGTAATCCGCGTACTTAAGGGCGGGCGGCACCAGGCGCTTGAAGCGGCTTCCGGCCTCGCTGACCACGTCCAGGGAAGTTTTGATACCCCGCCGCCGGGCCTCCCGAAGCAGGCGGGCCATCTTCGTGCCGAACTCGGCGTCCTCCGCGTCCAGGGCGTCGAGGAGCAAAATATAGCCGATATGCAAAAAGGCCGCGTCTATGGCGTCCCAGTTGATATCGGCTTCGCAAAAACACGCGTTCGCCCCGCGATAGTAAAAAAAGGTGCGCTGTTTGGTAACTTCATCCGCCATTACCACGGTAAAAGAAGTAAGCCCGCCGCGCTTGACTCCGGAAAGGTCTATGTTGGGATACTTCCCCAGGCGCTCGAGAAGAAAATCGCCCTCCCCGTCCAGCCCCACCCTGCCCAGGGCGCTGAGGGGCAGATCCGGATCCAGGGCGGCAAGATCCGCTGTTACGTTGCATACGGCGCCGCCGCTTGAGCGGGAGATCCCCTCCAGAATATTGGTCAGCTCCCCCGGCGGCGGGAAACCCCGGATCGGGTAGAGGACATCAACAATCATGTTCCCGGCAACGCAAATTCCCTTTCTGTTCATAGCAGGCTCCGGATGGTATTGGAACTGTTCGGAAACTTCGGTTTCTGAACAGCAGGCGCATAAAAACAGCAAAATGCGGGGCATTTTGCGGGGCCCGTCCGGAACCAGCCGGGTTCCTGAACAAGCCTGTTTCCCCGCGGATTAACCGGGCGCCGGAGCAGCTTTTCTATCTCGTTGCACAGGGGATAGAGAATCTCCCCCTCTCCTTCAGCCGCGGCGAACCTTCGAATCGTCCTGCCGTCTCAGCGCGAGGGAAAGGCCAGCAGGATGTTGTAGTAATTGTCCCGCAGTACCCTTTCGCAGCCGTCAACGCGCAGATAGCCGTGGCCGCCCAGGATCAGATCCGGGCAGTAACGGTGTACCTTCTTGTAGCTTTCGATAAGATCGCGGGAGGAGAAAAACTGATCCCCCGTCCAGCCGTATTTGACCCCGTGGCCGGGGTGGCCGTCGGGGGGGAAGAAATCCCCCACAAACCAGACATCCTTGCCGTCCAGGTTCATGCGGTAGATCAGGGAGCCGGGGGTATGGCCCGGCACGTGGATGGCCTCCACTTCCAGTTCCCCGATGGGGAATTTGCAGTCCCCTTCCAGGGCGGTGTCCACCTTGCAGGGGGGCCAGCGTTTCTGCTCCGGGTCGTCGGGGGGAGGGCCGCCGGCCTCTATCCGGGAAACATCGCTCCGGTGGGCAACGATTCGGGCGCCTTTGGCCCGGTAGTCCGCGGCAAGCCCCGCGTGATCCCAGTGGCCGTGGGTAAGCAGCAGGTGGGTAACCTTCTCCTTTTCCAGCCCCCAGTAGGAAAGCCAGCGGGCGATCTGCCCCTCCGAACCGTCTTTGATTCCCCCGTCCACCATGATAAGCCCGCCGGAATATTTTACCGCGAACACGTAGCTTAAAACGCCGAAAGCCGGCCCGGTAAGCGCGTAAAGGTCGTTTAAAAGGCGCATGCAATCCTCCCGGATTTGATTTTAAAGGGAATAAGGCTGTTCCAAAACTCCGGTTTTTGGAACAGGAACAACTTCTTAGCCCCGGAGTATACTGCAAAAGCTCTCTGCCAGGCCATAAGGGAACACGGCTTTCCGCCGGGCCTAAAGCTTCCGGGAACCGGGCTTGACCGCGGGGATACCCCTGCGGCAGAGTTCGCAGTCCCCGGCGTCCCAGTTCGCCACCGCCGCCTTGCAGGCCGGGTAGAAGGGCCAGGGGATCTCCACCCCTTCCAGCCGGCGATCCACCAGGCAGGCCAGGGCGGCCGCCACCGCCCCCAGGCTTTCCAGCACCGCGGCGCTTTCCCCGGAGGATTTTCCCGTGGTTACCACGTCTTCGGCGATGAGTATCTTTTGCCCCGGCTTTACCGCGAAACCCCGGCGCAGGCTCATGGCCCCGGTATCGTCCCGCTCGGTGAAGAAGGCGGGAAGCCCCAGCTGGCGGCCCAACTCGTAGGCTACCACGATGCCCCCCATGGCGGGGCCAACCACCGCGTCGATCGCCAGCCTTCCCGCGGCCATATCCGAGCGGATCCTCTCCGCCACGGGGGCCAGCGCCAAAGCGGCCTTGTCCGGGTACTGGAGCAGCTTCGCGCACTGAAAGTAGCGGTCAGAATGGCGGCCCGAGGAAAGGAGGAAATGCCCCTCCAGCATGGCCCCCGAATCCCTAAGCAGCGTGATTACGCCTTCCATATGCCCCCTCCGCGAGGTTTTGATCCGGCCCGCGCATTTTACCGATTCTGCCCCGGCAAATACCAGGACAGGGATCTTCCAAATTGCGTATTGTTATGAACGGTGTTTGCGGGAAAATAAGAAAACAGGTGAGGCTTTCCCAAAACTTCAGCTTTTGGGAAAGCTACCTTAAATTTATGGGAAAAAGCGGGCTTTAGACCGCTTTTTCAAGAGCATTTTCCGAAACCA
>JAIRRU010000225.1 GCA_031255815.1 Treponema sp.
GCTCCTGGAGCAGACCCACGGGGCCAGGATGGCGGTTCCCCTGGTATCCATCCGGGAAGGTTACCTGCTGGATCTTGCCATGGGGGTGGAAAGCGAGCTTCAGGAGGAATTCTACTCCCAGATCATTGCCGGCGCGGTGAACCTGGGACGGCGCTACCACTTCGACGAGGCCCATAACCTGCAGGTGGCCAAGCTCTGCATGCTCCTCTTTGACGCCCTTACCCGCGAACACGGGATGAACCGCCGGGAACGGATGATGCTGGAAACCGCCGCGACCCTGCACGACATCGGCAAGTACATCCAGAATTCGGGCCATCAGCTCCACGGCCAGTACATCGTGGCCAATTCGGAGATCTTCGGCCTCCAGCGGGAAGAACTGGCGATCATCGCCAACGTTATCCGCTACCACCGGGGGCCTCCCCCCCAGGACGGGGATATCGACTACATCGCCCTGCAGCGGGAGGAGCGGGTGCTGGTGCTGAAAATGGCCTCCATACTCCGGGTGGCGGACGCCCTGGACAGGGGGCACTCCCAAAATATCCGCAGCTTTACGGTGGAAAAGCGGGGCGAAAACCTGGTGCTGCAGCCCCGGGGGGCGCACGATCTGAGCCTGGAACTAATCGGGCTTGAAGAAAAGGCGGGCATGTTTCAGGATGTGTTCGGTTACAAGGTTGTTTTGAGTTAAGCGGGATATGAGAAGTTCATGACCAAAACCAGCAACGATGCGGGCCCTTACTCTTCGCTTTCCCCGGTTAATTTTATTAACCGGGATCTTTCCTGGATCGACTTCAACGCCCGGGTGCTGGAGGAGGGGCTCCGGAAGGATCTCTCCCCCCTGGAGCGTTTCCGCTTCCTCTCCATCGTGTCTTCCAACCTTGATGAATTTTTCATGGTCAGGGTGGCCGCCATAAAACGGGCGATCCGGGCGGCGGGGGAAGGCCGTTCCCGGCGCAGCCCGGCGGAAGGGGGCGGCGCGGCGGCCGACCCCTCCGGCCTTGATCCGGCGGATCTGCTTAAACGCTGCGCCGCAAAGATCCGCCGGATCATCGATCAGCAGTACCGCTGCCTTGAGGAAGAGGTGTTCCCCGCCCTTGCCGGGGGCGGGCTGGCCCTGGCCCGGCCGGAGGACTGGACGCCGGAACAGCGGGATTACCTGGAATCCTTCTTCATGAACGAACTCTACCCTATCCTTACCCCCCTTCGCGTAGAAGCGGAGGGCCCCCTGCCCGCCATCGGGAGTTTCAGCCTGAACTGCGCCTTTTTGCTCGAGTCCGCCGGAACCTCTCCCCTGGGGATTCCCGCCGCCGCCGGATACACCGCCATCGTGCAGATACCCCCGGCCCTAAACCCGATCATCCTCCTGCCCGAAACCGGGAACGGGCTGAGCCGCTGGGCCCTGCTGAGCGACCTGGCCCTTAACTGGGGAGGCCGCTTCTTTCCCGGCCTGGATGTGAAAGAGCGGCTGCTCTTCAAGGTAAACCGGGACGCGGATTTTTCCGTGGACGAGCGGCGGGACGAGGACTTTATCGAAGCCATGGAGGAGGTGCTGGAGGATAGGGAAAGATCCATGGCGGTACGGATGGTGTGCAGCCCCGGGAGTGAAAAACTGCGGGACGAATTCGCCCGCCGTCTGGGTCTTGGGAAGGAGGATATCTACGAGCTGGCCAGCCCTATCAACCTGGGGGAACTGGCGGATCTGGTGAATCTGCCGGGCTTCGATCATCTGCGGGAGAAACCCTGGCCCGTTTTTCCGGGGCTGTCTATTGGCGAGGAGGATTCCCTCTGGGATCGGATCCGTTCCGGGGACATCCTGCTCCACCTGCCCTACCAGTCCTTCGACCCGGTAACGCGGCTCTTTCAGGACGCCGCCGCGGATCCCCAGGTGGTTTCCATCAAGGCCGCCCTGTACCGAACCAGCGGCAATTCCCCCGTTGTCCGCGCCCTGGAACAGGCCGCCCTTTCCGGCAAGCAGGTAACCGTACTGGTGGAACTCAAGGCCCGTTTTGATGAGGAACGGAATATTTCCTGGGCAAACCGGCTGGAAAAGGCGGGGGTTATCGTGATCTACGGCCTTGCCCGCCTCAAGGTTCACGCCAAGATCACCCTGGTGATGCGCCGGGAAGACGAGCGGATCAGGCGTTACGTCCACCTTTCCACGGGCAACTACAATGACCGGACCGCCCGGTTCTACGAGGATCTTTCCCTTTTTACCGCCCGGGAGGAGATCGCCTACGACGCGGGGATACTGTTCAACATGATCACCGGTTACTCGGCGATCCAGCCCATGCGCCGCCTCTGTATCGCCCCCTCCGCCTTGAAGCGGCGGCTGCTGGAACTGATTGACCGGGAAATAAAACGCACCGGCCCGGAGAATCCGGGGAGGATCACGGCCAAACTCAACGCCCTGGCCGACCCGGATATGGTGGAGGCCCTGTACCGGGCGTCCCGGGCCGGGGTGCGGATACAGCTCTGCGTAAGGGGCATCTGCTCCCTGGTTCCGGGGGTGAAGGATCTTTCGGAAAACATCCGGGTGGTAAGCGTTATCGACCGTTACCTGGAACATTCCCGGATCTTCTGTTTTGCCAACGGCGGCCAGGAGGAGATCTACCTTTCCAGCGCCGACTGGCTGCCCCGGAACCTGGAGCGCCGGGTGGAGCTGATGTTCCCCGTATTGGACGAGGGAATGGGCCGGAAACTCCGCGGTATTCTGGAATCTTACTTCCGCGACAACTGCCAGGCCCGGGTTCTGGGCCCGGACGGCGTCTGGACCCGGCTTTCCCCCCAGAAGGGGGAGGAAGTTTTCCGTGTTCAGGCCCGTTTTTTCTCCCAGGCCGCCGCCGGTACCAACGGAACCCGCCGGGCAAGGCAGGAATTTACCGTCCGCCGCTCTCCGGGGAATCTCTGACTAACAAAGGAGCCGCATGAAACGCATCATACTAAAAGCCGGGGAAGAAAAACGTATCCTGGCCGGACACCCCTGGGTATTCGGCAACGAGGTTGACCGGATCCTGGAGGGCCGGGTTCCCCATAACCCGGCGGGGGCCCCGAAGGGGAAATCCGGGCCGGCGGAGAGAAGCGCGCCCCTGGAACCGGGGGAACTGGCCGATGTGGAAAGTTCCCGCCGGGAATACCTGGGCCGGGCCTTCGCCAATCCGCACTCGAAGATCCTCGCCCGGATATACAGCCCTTCCAAGGAGGGGGTTGACCGGGGTTTCTTTAAGCGCCGCCTGCGGGAGGCCCTTGCCCGCCGGATCGCCTGGCCCGCGGCCCGCGATCTCTATACCGAACCGGCCCGCCTGGTCTTTGCCGAGGCGGATTTCCTTCCCGGCCTTATCATCGACCGCTTTACGGGCTGGCCCCTGGAGGCGCTTGACGGGGCCTCTCCGGAACGCCCCCTGAACCGGGAAAGCCTTGTCCGGACGCTGGGCCCGCCCCTTTCCTGGCTTGTTACGCAGTTTCTGAGTTACGGCATGGATTCACGCCGGGAAGAGATCCTGGCCGCCCTGGAGGAGGTGCTGGGGGAAGACGCCTTCCTTTTCGACGGGAAAAGGCCCCTGGGGCTTCCCGCCGGGATAGTGGATCGTTCTCCCCCCAAGATACGGGAACTGGAGGGCCTTCCCCCGGCGGCGGGCCTGATCCGGGGCAGCGTCCCTTCCGGGGGTATCCTGATCTTTGAAAACGGTTACCCCTTCCTGGTGAACTTGGAGGAAGGGCAGAAAACCGGATATTTCCTTGACCAGCGGGATAACCGCCGCCTTGCCGCCCGGTATGCCGCCCTTGCCCCCCGCGCGGACGGACTTTCCGGCGGGGCTGTTGCCGGAAGCGCCGATCCCTCGGCGCCTTCCGCCGGGACGCCCTTCCGGATCCTGGATCTCTTTGCCTACACCGGGGGCTTCGCTATCCACGCCCTGCGGGGCCTGGGCGCGTCGCCGGGGGAGGCGCTCTGCGTGGACGCTTCCGGGGAAGCCCTGCGGGGCCTGAAGGCAAACGCCGCCCTCAACGGGCTGGAAGGCCGGATCACGACCCTGGAAGCCGATGCCTTTGAGTACCTCCGCGCCGCCGAAAGGAGGAGGGAAGCCTGGGATCTGATCGTGCTGGATCCCCCGGCCTTCGCCAAAACCCGTTCCGCCCTGGCGGACGCCCTCCGGGGTTACCGGGAGATAAACCTCCGGGCCATAAAGATCCTGAAACCCGGCGGCGTCCTCTTTACCTGTTCATGCAGCCAGGCCCTGGACGAAGGCCGTTTCATGCGGATGGTGGCGGAAGCGGCGGCGGACGCGGAACGCCGCCTTATCCGGCTGGATTTCCGTTACCAGGCCGCGGATCACCCGGTTCTCGTGGGCTATGACGAATCCCTCTACCTGAAATGCGGGGTGTACCGGGCAGTACCCTGATTAGGCTAAAAGTATGGCCGCGAACCGCAGGAACGGGACTGCCGTACTTCGATTTCTATGCGCTTATCCTGTCCTGTGCTATAGTGTCCCCGGAGGAGATGCTAAATGACTTATCTGGGATTTGACGCGTATGAGAAATCTATAAACGAGATCGGCGAAGGCGTGGTATTTTTGGCTAAGGCCGCAGCTAAAACCGGGGCCGGGGGCGAAGACTTTATCGTTGCCCGGGGGCTTCCCGGTTTTCAGGGGGAAGAGCTGGGGGGCGGCCTGATCAAAGCGCCCCTGAACCACGCGAATGCCGAAACCCTGCGGAAACTCCTGCCCTTTACCGCCCCCAGCCGGGTTTTGACCAAAGACCGGAGCTTCGGAGTGGGGGACCGGCTGGGAATCGCCGTTTTGGGGCATATCAGGATCTTTGAGCAGTACG
>JAIRRU010000326.1 GCA_031255815.1 Treponema sp.
TTCCACCCCCCACGGCGGCGGCGGCCCCGGTTCCGGCGCGGTGGGCTGCAAGGACTTCCTGGCCCCCTTCCTGCCCCTGGGGGCCGAGATCCCCGGTTTTTCGGCTGAGGACGGGGAGAGCGGGGAGATCCGGGCGGCGGAGCGGGCCCTGCGCCTGGAGGGAGACCCGGAGGCCCATCCCCAAAGTATCGGGCGGGTCCGGGCCTTTTACGGCAACTTCCTGGTGGTGGTAAAAGCCGCCGCCTACCTCCTCAGCCTGGGGAAAGAGGGGATACCCGCGGCGGCCAGGGACGCGGTGCTCAACGCCAACTACCTGATGGAGAAGATCCGGGACAAATTCCCCCCCGCCTATCCGGGGCCCTGCATGCACGAGTTCGTCATCTCCCTGGAGGAGCTCAAGCGATCTTCCGGCGTCTCCGCCCTGGATCTGGCCAAGGCCCTGCAAGACCGGGGGATGCACCCCCCAACCATCTACTTCCCCCTCGTTGTCCGCGAAGCCGTGATGGCGGAGCCCACGGAAACGGAGCCGAAGGAGACCCTGGACGAGGCTGCGGCGGCTTTCCTCTCCCTCTACGAGGAGGCCCGGGCCGACCCCGAAAAACTCCGCCGCTCCCCCCTGAGTACCGTTATCGGACGGCCTGACGAGGTAAGGGCGGCGCGGCAGCCGGTACTGCGCTACAGCGCCCGGTGAGCCGGCAGGCAGCCATGATAAAGCACGGCTTAATCGTCCAAACCGGGGAAACTAACCCCTACCGGAATATCGCCCTGGAAAAATTCCTTCTCGATACGGTTCCGGAGGAAACCTGTATCCTCTACCTCTGGCAGAATCGGCGGACTGTGGTGATCGGGCGGAACCAGAACGCCTGGGCCGAGTGCCGGGTAAAGGATCTGGAAGGGGAAGGGGGCTTTCTCGCCCGCCGTCTTTCCGGGGGCGGGGCGGTGTACCACGATCTGGGGAACCTCAACTTTACCTTTCTGGTTCCCCGGGAAGACTACGATACGGAAAGACAGAGTTCGGTGATCCTCCGGGCGGTACGGAGCCTGGGAATCGAGGCGGAGAGGAGCGGCCGTAACGATATTGAAACCGGGGGCCGCAAATTTTCCGGAAACGCCTTCTACCGGGGGGAGCGGAACGCCTGCCACCACGGTACCCTCCTCGTCCGGGCCAGCATAGAGGAGGCGGGACGTTACCTTTCGGTTTCCCGGGAGAAGATCCTGAGCAAGGGCGTGGAATCGGTACGGAGCCGCATGGTGAATCTTGCGGAATGTAAGCCCGGTATTACCGTTCCCGTCCTGGCCGCCGGCCTTTGCGACGCCTTTGCCGGGCTTTACCGGATCGAGGCGGAATACCTGGCCCCGGCGGGGCTGGAGGATCGCTTTCCCGGCGCGGCGGCGCGTCTTGCGGAACTCGAAGCCGGGTTTTCCTCCCCCGAATGGAAGTACGGCAAGAACCCCCCCTTCCGTTTCAAGGCGGAACGCCGCTTCCCCTGGGGCGGGGTGGATATCCGCTTCGACGTTGACCGGAACCGGATCACGGAGGCAAGGATCTTCTCCGACGCCATGGACAGCGGCTTCATCCTTGACGCGGCGGAGGAACTTAGCGGCTGCCCCTTTGAGCCCCAAGCGGTATCGGAGAGGCTGGCGGCCCTCGGCCCCGGATACCGGGATCAGGCCGCGGATATAGCCGCCCTGATCTTTGAATAGCGGCAACTATTCGAGGCTGTTAAAGCGCGCTATGGGCGGGCAGCCCTGGGGGCGATATCCTCCCAAAAGGACGGTTCCTGCACGTCTTTGTCGATTTCGGGAAATATCTGGGCCTCGTAGCCGCTTTGGGGGTAGAGGAGGTTCTGAAAATTAAGATTGGGACGGCCTTTACCGGGGCTGGACAGTTCCCCGGCGAAGGGGCGGATCATGGTTTCCGGGTTCCGGCTAAGGGTGTCCCAGGCCCGGGCGGATTCGGAGTAGTAACCCAGGGCCTGGGCGCGGTAGCGGTTGTTCCCGGTAATTTCGGTAAGGGCTTCCAGAACCACCCCCATGTTGTTCCGCGCCCGCATCAGGCGGTCGGCAAGCTCGACGTACTCGGGCCGATCGTTAGGCAGGAGTACCGGCAGGCGGATTCGCTCGGCTTCCAGAAGGTCCAGGAGGCGGTCGTAGTAACCCTGGGCGGCGAAGTAATCGTTCCGCATGTAACAGACATTCCCCAGGGCAAGGAGCAGCCTGCGGTTAAGGGGGAGCCGGGCGGAGGCGGCGAAAAACCGTTCCAGCGCCGGCACCCAGTCCCGCAGGTGGTAGTAGGCGGAACCCATGCGGTAGAGCATCTCCGGCGGGGCCCAGCCTGAGTCTTCGGATCGGCGGTAGTAAGTAAGGGCCATTTCCATGTCCCCCTGCTTGGTGAAATACTCCAGGTCTCCCATGACGGCGAAAAGGCGGCCGAATTCCGGGGCGGGTTTGAAGAGATTGCGGGTCAGCGCGTCTTCGTAGAGGCCGATGGCCTTAACAAGATCCGTCTCGGCGCGTTTGAACTCCCTCTGGTTAATAAGGATGTCCGCGTACCGTTGGTAAGCCTCGATGCGGTACCGCAAACGGCGGATGGAACCTTCCCCGGCCCCCTCGAAAACCCGGAGGGCGACTTCCAGGGTAAGCTGCTCGTCCCGCTGATTCGCCAGATTCCGGTAGTACCGGGACAGGTGGTAATGGGCCTCGGGCAGGGCGGGGCCGGCCTGTACCGCCCGAAGCAGCACGTCCCGCACCCCCTGGATCTGTTCCACGTACTCATTGGGAACCCCCCGGGTTTCCTCCGTCCGCTTGTCCAAAAGGTAGCCCCCCAGCTCCGCCAGGGTATCGGCGCTGATCTTGCGTTTGGGATCACCCATAAACCAGGCCTGGAGGGGCAAAACTTCCTTCAGGTTATCGGTGCGGATAAAATACAGAAGCATCCGTTCCACCGCCGGATCTCTCCAGCCGTAGTTGTCCAGATACCGGGCATAGGCGAAACGAGCGTCCTCGTACTTGGAACTATCCGTTTCCCCCCAGAGCAGGGCGTTATCCCCCAGGGCAAGCAGGGCCTCGGGATCGTTCGGCTGGTAATCCAGGATGTTTTTCCGCAGAAGCTCGTCCGCCTTTTCGTAGTCCCTAAGGGAGAAGGTTTCCAGGGCGGCGTAGTCCAGCACCCCCTTCTTGTCCCGGGGATAGGCCATGAGAAGTTCGTCGTACTTTCTCTCCGCGTAGTGATACTGCCTTTCATCCCGGAAGGCTTCGGCGTAACGGTAGAACCAGTTCTTAACCCGGTGTATCGCGAAAGCCTGATTGAAACGCTCGTTCGCCCGCTCGTATTCCCCGGCCTCTATCCGTTCGTAACCTATCTTGTAAATCGATTCGGCCCGCAGGGGGGTATAGACAAAACGGTAAACCAGATAGAAAAGGGAAGCGGCCGCCAGAATAACGAACATACAGAGCCGCAGCACGGGGAGGAAGCTGTGAATAAAGATGTAGGCGAAACTGGACTGCTCCGCCTCCAGTTCCGCGCCGGTTTTCTTTTCAAAACCCCGGGGGATGGGGATATCCCGTTCCAGGATCTTCCCGGCCAGGGCGGCGGCTTCCCTGGGCGGCGCCCCCCGAACCAGCAGCTTAACCAGACCGGCAAGCTGGGCCTCCGGAAGCACCATTTCGGAGATGATCTCCTCGCAGGCTATCCGCAGGTTGAGGGGATACGAGTTGAGGGTGTTTTGAAGGTTTGCCAGATCCTGGCTGTTAAGCTTGATTTCCTCAGGCGCTTCCTGCTTGGCGGGAGCCTTCCTGCCGCCTTCCGATCGCGTTCCCGGAGCGGCGGCCTTGGAACCTGAAATGTTGGCAAATACATCGTCAAAGCCCTGGAGGGTAAAATCCTCAAGACCCTCGGCGGCCCCGGCGCTCTCCCCGGCGGCCTCTTCCGCCGCGCCCCCGCCGGCTTCCTCTATGTCGGGAAGCTCATCATTATCGCCTATGTTGAATTTGTCGAAACCGTCCGCGGAGTCCGGAGCGACAGCCAGATCTTTTTCGGTAAAACCTTCCTCGAAATCCATATTAACCGGGTCTAAATCCGGCTCTTCGGATTCGGAGAGAATTTCTTCTTCCGGTTCCGCGTCAATCTGGAAATCGTCCCCCAGGCTGTCAAAGCTGTCGATGCCCTCAACGGTTTTGCCATCGTCGCCGAGCTCCGTTAGGGGAAAATCTTCCAGAGAGGGGATATTAAACGCCTCTTCCTCTCCGGCCTCCCCCGGCTCCGCGCCGGCCTCCGGTGCCCGGGAAATATCGTTTTCCGCCGCGGTTCCGGCAGGCTCCTCCCCAAAGTCAAAGCCCGCAAGGCCGTCCGGATCCTCTGCCAAGGCTTCACCCGCGCCGGGGCTATCTTCGCTTCCGTTTTCCCCAACGCCCTCATCAAAATCGGGAAGATCCGCGTCCCCCGCGTTTTCGATACCGCCCCCGAAGTCTTCAAGGAACTCTTCGGGAAGGCTGAGATCCTCCGTTTCGCCTTCCTCCCCGCCGGAACCGGCGGCGCTGTCCGGGGCTTCCTCAAAAATATCCGCCGGGAACTCTTCCGGGCTCTCCCCTTCCGGCGTTCCGGCGGGAATTTCGTCCAACAATCCGGCGGATATATCTTCGGGGTCTTCGCCGGGAACAGAACCCAGCAGGTCGCTCAGGTTAAAACCGCCTCCGCCGAACGCGCCGGGATCCTCGGTGTCCGCAATCCCCGGCTCCGCGCCAGGAAAATCATCCTCCGCCGCGGCGGCGCGGGTTTCCCCGCCCTCCCCGGCAGCCGGCCTCTCCGCCCTGGGGGCGGGGCTCCCGGCTTCTTTCGTTGGCAAATCCAGATCGCTAAAGGGAAGGTTCTGTTCCCTTAAGGAGGCTAGTTCACCGCCAAGTTCGCTGAATGAGGATCTGAACTCTTGAAGGGCTTGCAAGGATGGCATATTAAGATAATTATTTATCGGCCGATACTTGTAAAGAATATATGAAAAGGGCAAAGAGTGTTAAATTGGCCCTGTTTTTTGCCGGAATTTTGAGCATAACCGGGACCCTTAACGCGGTAGACACCGAATCCCACCTCTTTATCGACCGGCTCCTGCGCCTTCAGGGCCCCGGCGCGCCGGAGATCTTTGAGGACGCCGTTATCTTTACCGCGTCTTCCTCCCTTAGGCGGGTGGGGGTGTCTTTTGCCAACGAGGGTTTTTCCAAGGTATACTGGTTGCGGCAGCTTCTGATCCCCCAAGACCCCCTCGGCGCCCCTCTGCCGGAAGGTAAAAAAAGCCCCGATCCTTACAAGGACTCGGGGGTTCTGTTCTACGTGCACCCGGTTCCCGATGGCGTTGAAGAGCTGGAATACCGCATGGTGGTAAACGGGCTGTGGACTACCGATCCGGCAAACCCCAGCAGCCGCAGGGACAAATTCGGGATAAGCACCTCGGTAGTCTCCATCCCCCGGCAGGAGGAAGAAAAAGACCTAAACAAGGGCCCGCCGGGCAGCCTGAACTTCCGTTTCGAGGGCCCGCCGGGAGAAACGGTTACCGTGGCCGGAAGCTTTAACGGCTGGGATCCCTTTATGTACGAGCTGCGGGAGTATCCCGCCGGGCTTTATTCCCTTTCCATCCCCCTGCCCCCCGGAACCTATCAGTACGTTTTCTACCACCGGGGCGAACGCTGCCTTGACCCCTTCAACTTCCGCCGGGCTTACACCAAAGAAGGCATAAGCGCCTCCGAAGCGGTGATTAACTAGAGTCTGTCCATAATGTAGACACATTATGGACAGACTTCCTTGAAAAACGCATTTTCGCAGCCTTTAGGCGAGAAAATGCAAGGTCTGTCCGCAAAGTAACCGACTTTGTG
>JAIRRU010000150.1 GCA_031255815.1 Treponema sp.
GGAACCGCCTCCCATACCTGCCAGCTTACCCTGAACGCCCAATGGTCGCCCCGGGACTGGCTTTCCCTTTCGTTTCAGCCGGCTTACCGGATCGTTTCCAACTACGCCCACCAGGAGGGAAGGCTTGAGCAGGGAGTAGAGCTGGTGTTTTCCGCCCGGCTGGTTCCCGGGACCCTGCCGCGGTTCTAAGAGCCTGTTGCGCTTGCGGGTTTTTGTGTCCTTTCCCGGATTAACGGATGTGCTTTTAGAGTTTGCAAAGTGAATTTTTCTACCGAGCCAAAGGTTCGCCGGGACGGCGGAAGCGAGTTCATATTTCCACCTTCATTTCCCGCAGGCGGTTCTGTATCCTCTTTACGTCAATGTTCCGGGGCAGAACATGGTCTTTGGCGCAAAGCGCCGCAGCCAGCCCGGCCGCCTGTCCAATCCCTATCATGTTCCCCATGCTCTTGCAGGTGGTTAAACCCAGATGGGTAAGAGAAGCGCAACGGCCCGCTACCAGAAGAGGATCGACTTCTTTTGGAAGCATGCACCGGTAGGGATAGTCGTGGCCGTTTTTAATAGTACCGTGATAGTTTTTATCTTCCCGCAAACCGCCCGGATCAATAGTCCCATAGCGGCGGGCTACAGCATCGGTAAAGGTTTTCCCTTCCTGGGCGTCCTCCAGGGTCATTACATATTCGCCTTCTATGCGGCGGGTTTCCCGTACCCCCAGATCCGCTCCGGTCCGGACCAGGCAGCAGTGTTCAAGTCCGGGGATCTTATACTTCCTGGCAATCCGGATAAAATCGAAGGCCACCTGAAGTCCGGCGCGTTCAGAGACGTTAATATCGTTGATATTGGTAGCGTCAATAATACCGATGTCATCCTGGCCCCCATTGTTGACGGATACCACTCCCGGGATCGTCGTCCTGTCAAACGAGAAAAACACGGAACCGGCGCAGCCTTCCTTCTTAATTGCTTCCTTGATAGTCCCGCTAAGGTTTCCCGCGTCCGTGTTGTGAGCGGCAAAGAGTTTTTCTTCGTCTACATTGGCAAGGACAAAACCAAGAGTTACGGGCATGAACACCCCATCCCCTTCCCGCCCTTTGCGGAAGGGAACTCCCGCGTAATAGGACAGATCCCCGTCGCCGGAACAATCTACGTATACCCCGGCAGAGTAGAGCCGCCGCCCGTATTTGCCGTCGCAGACAACAGCGGTGATCCTCTGGCCTTCCATTTCTACCCCGGTCACCGGGCTGTGGAGGAGATAGGAGCAGCGGTACTCTTCCAATAGTTCCATGACCGCCAGCCGCAGGTAATCGGGGTGAACGTGGAAACCGTCCCCGTCTACCCAGCTGGTCTTTCCTTCCCTGGCGGCATCGGGCCCCATACTTTTTAACTTGGCGACAAAAATCTCGTGAACTCCGCCCCGGCTTTTGCCGTTGACCAGCAGCCGGTTCATGGGCATCCAGCCGGAAACCGCCGCTACCCCGCCGAAGAAGGCCTTGGCCTCTAAAAGCAGTGTCTTTGCCCCGTTAAGAGCAGCCGCCAAAGCCGCCCCGATTCCCGCGGGACCGCCTCCCGCCACAATCACATCAAAGGTTTCGCCGTTTTTCGGAAACAACGCCTCTATTTCCTTTCTTTGTTTCATCGCACTACCTCATTTTTAGGATTTCCGGTTTTTCATTAGAGTTAGAGGCTATTTCACCCCTAAATAAAGCCGTGTTCCACCCGCTTCAAATGGATCTGCTGGGAAGCCTTGCTCAAAAGTACGTAGTAGGCCGACCAGCCGCCCATCCGTACCCGCAGGCCCCGGTACTTCTCCGGATCTTCCATGGCCTTCCGCAGTTCTTCAGCGCTGGTTACCGTAAGGGTCATCATGTTTCCCCCCGCTTCCAGGAAGGTTTTGATCAGCGCCGCTATCCTCCCTGTTCCCTCTTTTCCCTCAAGGCCCTTACTGGAAAGCCGCAGGTCGATGGGAGCCCCGGCGGCCATGGGCCGGGTGTTTAGCTTCAGGTAAGAGTGAATCGCCGCGGTGGGGCCCGAAACATCCTTGCCCGGAACGGGGGACATATTCGAGGCAATCGGCTCCCGGCTTTCCCGCCCGTCCGCGGAAGCCCCGATTTTCTTACCGATGGAGATGATCCAGGAATAGGTGCCGATGCAGGGGGAGAAGATGATCCGGGGGTAGTTTTTCGCGTGGTAAGCGCCCCGTTCCACAAAGTAATCAACCATTTCCCGGGCAATATTGTCCGCGTAATTGTCGTTGTTGCCGAATTTCGGCCCCTGGTTGGCGAAGCGCTGACGCAGAAGCTTCCCCTCCTCTCCGGCCCAGTTGGCCTTGAGCAGTTCCACCAGACGGGGCAGAGTAAGGATTCTTTCCTCGAAAACAAACTTTTTTATCGCCGCCGCCGCGTCCGCGGCGTTGGCCACGGCCTCCCCCATAAGGTGCCACATATCGTATTTGGCCCCCCGGTGGGCGATGTCCGTCAGATTTTCTACGCAGCCCTGGGTAAGCAGGGACAGAATCGAGTTTGAACTATAGGGCCCGTGGCTCCCGTCCCGCGTCAGTTCCCGGTTCACATGCTCCATGGCCTTCTGCATGACGCAGTCCAGTTGCAGCTTCCAGGCGTACATCAGATCCTCAAAGCCCGTGAATCCCGCCGGGTCTCCGGTATCCACCCCCTCGATTATGGGATAGGCGATACTGTTACCGCCGCCGAAACTAATCGGATCACGCCGATCCGGCTTTTTTTCCCGTTTCACCGTCTCGCCGTAGATAAAAGGTTTGCCCGAGTTCAGGGCCAGTTCCAGAAAATACAGGAAGTTAAGCCCCCGGATCATCTCCTGGTTGCTCATCCCCTGGATCAGGGTTTCCCAGCAGTTGGAATTGGCGTATTTACAGGCGTCTTCCCGGGACACCCCCAGGGCTTCCCACGCGGAAACGATCACATCATCGTTGTTGATATAGGGCATGCCGCCCCCGGTTTTAAGCAGCTCCGCAACCCGTTCCAGCAGTTCCGGCGGCGTACCCTTGTGCATACG
>JAIRRU010000198.1 GCA_031255815.1 Treponema sp.
GCGCATCCCTCGGCGGCCCGTATTTCCGACAGAGTTATCAGGATAAAGAATCCTCTGTAAATAACCAATGCCTTCAGATTAGCAGAATTTCGAAAAAAATTAACCCCAACGCGGTTTACTCATTCGGGCGGTCAAACTGTCTTGAAAGAACAGGTGAGCTTTATTCGTAGCGAAGATCATTCCGGCGCCGCTTTGAACGCGGATTCCGTACCGGGGGCCGGTAAAAGAGCGTGCTATCAAGAGCGTTACTCCGCTTCAATAGTTATCCTTTGCTGGCTCACTTATTTTATCGCCTACCTGGGGCGTTACAACTACAATGCCTGCATCGTGGAGATTATCGCCGAATACGGAATAAGCAGGGCCGAGGCGGGGGCGGCCGGTTCTTTCTTTTTTTTCGCCTATATGATAGGGCAAGCGGTTCACGCCGTCCTTTCCCGGCGGGCCAATTCCCCGGCGTTCATCGCCGCCGCCCTGATACTGGCCGCGGTCTTAAACGTCTGTATGCTTTTCGCGAAACCGGGGAATATGAAAATTCTCTGGTGCCTCAACGGGATAGTCCAGTCCGCGCTGTGGCCGCATATCGTCAAAATTTTGACAACTCTGCTTCCTGAAAAGAGAGTGGCCGGCGGAATGGTTCTTATGCATACTACCGGGGCGGCGGGTTCCGCGGGCGCTTTTCTTGTTACGGCAGTATGCCTCAAACAGTTTTCCTGGCGCGCGGCCTTTGTTATCCCGGCTATTCTAATGGCGGCCTATGGGATTATCTGGGGAATCTGCATGGGTTTCATGTCGAAGAGGATCAATGAAAACCCGCCGGAACAGGATAACAGCATGCCGGATGTTCAGCAGAGCCCCGCGAAGCGCGGCCGGAGCTTCAGGATTCTTATCTCGGGGGGATTCCTTTTTGCCGCTATGGGCGCCATAGGCAACGGCTTTCTGCGCGACGGCATTACCATCTGGCTTCCGGGCTACATTCATGATACTTTTCATGTTGAGAGCGCCATAGCGGTTTTCATTTCAACGATCATTCCCCTGGCCCAGGTTGGCGGGCCCTTCTTCGCTAAAAAGATATATTCTTTCAATCGCAAACCCTTCCTTTCGGCGTTCATCCTTTATGGAATCACCTTCCTTAGCGCCCTCGTTATCGTCGCGGGCGGCAGAAACAGCGGCATATTCCTCAGCTGCGTCTGTTTTGCCCTCTGCGCCACCATGATGACTGCCGTCAATACCGCCCTGGTGAGTTTCTATCCCCTGACTTTCCGCGCGCAGGGGCTTACCGCCCTGGCTTCGGGTACCGTCAACGCTTTTGTGTATATCGGCAGTATCACCGCTTCTTCCAGCTTCGGCCTTGCCGCCGATCGCCTGGGCTGGAATGCGGTGCTGCTGATGATATGCGGCGCATCGGTTTTCTCGGGCATCTTCTGCGCCGCCGGCAGCGCGAAGTCAAGAGGCTCCCGGACGCCCGCGGGCCCTTCTCCGCGGTACCGCATCCCCGGTATACCGGCTCCGCCGCCGAAACAAGACCCGCGCGATTGATACGCCCCCCTCCTTTCGGCTACACTAAGCCCTATGGATAAGCTGGTGTTGGCGAAGGACATGCTAAAGGCTGCGGAGGCCGGGCCGCGGGAGGACGTTGAGGCGGCCGGCTGGGTTCACCGGATCCGCGACATGGGGGGTATCCGCTTCGTGATCCTCCGGGATCGTTCCGGGCTGCTCCAGCTGGTGCTGTCCCAGTCCGAGGGCCCGGAGGCCCTTGACGCCGCGCTGGAACTGACTCTGGAGTCGGTTATCCTGGTTCGGGGCTTCCCGGCGCTGAACGGGAAGGCCCCCGGCGGGGTGGAACTGCGGCTCCGGTCGCTCAAGGTTCTGTCCAGGGCGGCGGGGGATCTTCCCTTCCAGGTAAACGGGGATATGGACAAGATCGGTCTGGAGACCATTCTGGACAGGCGGATGCTTTCCCTGCGGAACCCCAAAGTGCGTTCTATCTTCAAAGTGCAGGCCGCCATCATCGAAGCCTTCGCGGACTACCTGCGGGAGCGGGATTTTACCGAGATCAAGACGAGCAAGCTTACCGCCGGCAGTACCGAAGGGGGAACCAACCTCTTCGCGGTGGACTACTTTGACCGGAAGCTCTTCCTGGCCCAGTCCCCCCAGCTTTACAAGGAGGCCCTGGTGGCCGCCGGCCTGGAGCGGGTCTTCGAGATTGGGCCGGTCTACCGGGCGGAGAAGCACGACACCCCCCGGCATATCAACGAGTACGTTTCCCTGGATGTGGAGATGGCCTTCATCGAGTCCGAGCGGGAGCTTATCGAACTGGAAAAGGGGCTCCTCGCCGCGATATTCGAGGAGCTTGCCCGGAAAAACGGGCCGGATCTGGCAGCCTGGAACGCCGCGCTCCCCTCCCCGGAGGCGGTGGCAAAGGCGCCCACGCTGAGCTACGACGAATCCCTGAAGATTGTCAACGATATGGCCGCTTCGGAGGGCAGGGGGAAGGCGGCCCGGATCTTCGACATCAACCCCGAGGCGGAGCGGCTCCTCAGCGAATGGTCTTCGAGGGAATACGGGGTGGAACTTCTCTTTGTGAACGAATTCCCCCGGCGTTACCGGCCCTTTTACACCTACCCCCTGGAGAAGGCGGAAGCCGTGCCGGGAGGCCCGCCCGTATCCCTTACCATGAGTTTCGACGCCATATTCCGGGGCCTGGAGGTAACTTCGGGGAGCCGGCGGCAGCACGACTACAAGGCCTTTGCCGAGGCCCTGCCCAAATTCGGCCTGAAGCCGGAAAACATGGGCGCGTACCTTGAAGTTTTGAAATACGGCTGTCCGCCCCACGGCGGTTTTGCCATCGGCTGCGAGCGGCTTACCCAAAAGATCCTTGGCCTGGGGAGCGTGAAGGAGGCCAGCCTCTTTCCCCGTGACCGGAAAAGAGTGGAACCTTAATGGACATGATTTTATGCACCCGGTGAAAAGGCCGAAAAGTTGAATCTCCCTCCCGCCTCCCAGTCGATGATGGAGAAATGGAGCGGCCGCGCCCTTTCGCGGATGCTGCTGCCCCTGATCGTCGAACAGACCCTTGCGGTTACCATGGGCGCGGCGGATACGGTGATGATGAGCTCCGTGGGGGAATTCGCCGTTTCCGGGGTCAACATCGTTGACAACATTAACAACCTCCTGATCATTGCCTTTGTCGCCCTGTGTACCGGCGGCGCCGTGGTTACCAGCCAGTATATCGGCAGGAAGGATACCAAAAACGCCGGCCTTGCGGCCAAACAGCTTATCTACGCGGTTACCCTTATCTCCCTTGTCATCATGGCCGTGGCCCTTTTACTGCGCCGCCCGATAATCCGCCTGTTTTACGGCGCCCTTGCCCCGGACGTAATGGAGGCGGCGGCCCTTTATTTTCTTGTTACCGCCCTTTCCTACCCCTTTCTGGCGATTTACAGCGCCAACGCGGCCCTGTTCCGGTCGGTGGGGAACAGCGGGATCACCATGAAGACAGCGTTTCTGGTGAACGTGATAAACGTGGCCGGAAACGCCTTCCTGATCTTCGTATGCCATCTGGGGGTGCTTGGGGCGGCGCTTTCCACTTTGACCAGCCGTCTTATCGCGGCCCTGATCACCCTTGCGCTTCTTGTCCGGGGGCAGGGCCGGCCCCTCTTTATCCACGGGCTTTTCAAGCTGCGGGTCATCCGCCCCATGCTCAGGAACATTCTCAATGTCGGCATCCCCAGCGGCCTTGAAAGCTCCATGTTTCAGATCGGCCGCCTCCTTACCCAGCGGATTTTCCCCACCTTCGGAACCGCCGCCATCGCCGCCAACGCCATTGCCTCGATAATCAACTCCTTCTCCTTTATGACCGGAATCGCCTACGGCATAGCCCTGCTGACCATCGTGGGCCAGTGCGTGGGCGCGGGGGACTACGACGCGGCCAAAAAGCAGACCTCCCGGATCATGAAGCTTGCCTACGCTACCATGGGGCTGATCAGCGGCCTTATCCTGATTTTTACGGATCAGGTGGTGGGTCTCTTCAGCCTGAGCGGCGAGGCCCGGGATCTGGCAAAGGTCTTCCTGCAGATCCACTGCGTGTCCATGATATTCGGCTGGCCCATGAGCTTTGCCCTGCCCAACGCCCTGCGGGCCGCCGGGGACGCCCGCTACGTGATGATTGCCGCCACCATTTCCATGTGGACCATCCGGGTAAGCGCGGCGTACATCCTTACCTACTGGGTGGGGATGGGGCCCGTGGGGGTTTGGCTTGCCATGGGCGGCGACTTTATCGGCCGGGGGCTTTCCTACTTTATCCGCTGGAAAAGCGGCCGCTGGATGGAGCAGAAAGTGATCCGGGACTAGGCGGGATCGGCCTTTCCTGTCAATAATGGGATCCGGGGCTTTCCCCCAAAACGGTGTTTTGGAAAAGCTTAAAAGCTTTGGTGTTGAGGTGTTTTATGAACGGTAACTTTAGCCCGGAAGCAGTATCCGAATTTGCCCGTTACTACGGCTTTCATTATGACCATCTGGATCCCCTTTCCCTGGTGAAGGATGTGCTTCACCACATGGAGCGGGGCCTTCGCGGCCAGCCTTCAAGCCTTCCCATGATTCCCTCGTACATCAGCCCCGTATCCCGCGTGCCGCCGGGAAAGACCGTGCTGGCCCTGGACGCCGGGGGCACCAATCTGCGGGCCAGCCTTGTCCGTTTCGGTGAAAACGGCAAGGCCGCGGCCGAGGGGACGGTCAAGATCCCGATGCCGGGCACCCGGGGCCGGGTAGGCGCCCCTGAGTTTTTCGATCAAATCGCGGGGCTTGTCGCGCCCCTGCTGGAAAAGAGCTCCGGCATTGGCGGGATCGGCTTTACCTTCTCCTACCCCATGGATATAACCAGCGACGCGGACGGGATCCTCCTGGGCCTCAGCAAAGAGGTGGACGCCCCCGAGGTGATTGGGCAGGCCATCGGCAGGGGGCTCCGGGATGCCCTGGCCCGGAGAGGGGCCGGCTTTTCCGGGCGGATCGTGCTTCTGAACGATACGGTGGCCACGCTGCTTTCGGGGCTGGCGGAGATCCCTTCCGACGGGGAAGAGTGCAAAACCCCGGACAAATACGGCCTTCCCGAGGGGCCGGTTATCGGTTTTATTCTGGGGACGGGTTTCAATACCGCCTATCCGGAAAAAGCCATACCCAAGATCGCTTTCGAGTCCCCGGTTCCCCAGATAGTGGTCTGCGAGACCGGCACCTTCGCCATCGGCTGCCAGGGTATCCTGGACCGGGAATACGACGCCGCCACCAGGAACCCCGGCGTCTATACCCTGGAGAAGGCCAGTTCCGGCGCTTACCTGGGCCCCCTTACCCTGCATATCCTGAAGCAGGCGGTTAAGGACGGCCTTCTGAAGTTTGAACGCTCAGGGGAACTCCTCGCCATGGAAACCCTGCAAACCAAGGATCTGAACAGCTTCCAGCATCACCCTCTGGCGGCGGAAGGCCCCCTGGGCGGCATCATCGGCCTTGACGAGCCGGGGGCTCTGGCAACGATCCTGTACATCGCGTCGATTGTTACCGAGCGAGGCGCCCTGCTCTCCGCCGCTGTGGCCGCCGCCGCGGTGGAACGGGCGGGGACGGGCTTCGCGCCCTACGCCCCGGCGCGGATAGCCGTGGAGGGCACTACCTTTATGATCTACAAGGGGATGCGCCGGGCCCTGGAATCCTGGCTCCACCTCATGCTGGTTTCCGGAAAACCCCGCCCCTACGTAATCACCCCGGTGGAGCAGGCCAGCCTCTTTGGCGCCGCCGTGGCCGCCCTTTCCCGGTAAGCCGGCGCGGGGCGCCGGGCGCCTTTGCTAATCCTTGCGAATCAACGACTTGCCTGAAGCCCCCGGACTGAGCGGGCGGGTTTTTGGGTATCAAACCCCGCGGCGCGAATAAGCGGGGCCGTCCCCATGCCGGTTTTCGGAACCGGCTCAATCTATTCCGGATAAGAGGAGGGCTGTATGTTCAAGGAAATCGCTTTTCCGTCTTTTAACGGCAGGGACACGGTAAAGGGCTGGGTTTATGTGCCCGTCAGGAAACCCAGGGGGATTGTGCAGCTGGTTCACGGCCTCGGGGAACATTCCCGCCGTTACCTGCACCTCATCCTCAAGCTGAACGAGGCGGGCTTTGTGGTAGCCGCGGATGATCATGTAGGTCACGGCAAGACAGCCGCGGATTCGGGCGTCTGGGGGGATTACGGGGATAAGGGCTTCCTGAGCCCTGTTGAGGACGAGAAGTCCCTGCACGATCTTACCGTAAAGGATTATCCCGGCCTTCCCTGCGTCCTCTTCGGGCACAGTTGGGGATCCATGATCAGCCGGGCCTTTGCCGCCTGTTACGGCGAAGCGCTAAGCGGGCTTGTTATCTGCGGAACCTGCGGCTTTATGGATACCATGGCCCCGGTAGCTGAGGATCTTAAGGCCCAGATAGATGCGGGAAAGGGCGCGGAACGGGACGTCTCCTACCTCGGCAGGATGTTCGCGGGCTGGACGGATCGCTACGAGAACCCCCGCGGCCCCAACGACTGGATTTCCAAAGACCCCGACGTGGTGGCCGATCACGCTTCGGATCCCTTTAACAACCTCTACAGTCCCTCGACCAATCAGGCGAATTACGACCTGGCCTGCCTGGTGGAATTTATCACCGGAACCCAGTGGGCGCGGAAGCTTCCCCGGGAGCTCCCTGTCTACAACATTGCCGGGGATCAGGATCCGGTGGGGAACTACGGCCAGGGGGTTTATCAGGTATCCAACTGGCTCGCGGAAACGGGGCACCGCCGGGTAAGCACCAGGCTCTACGCCGGGTACCGCCACGAGATCCACAACAACCGGGATATACGGGAAGAGGTGGAAGACGGGATCGTCGCCTTCGCCCTGAGCGTAACAGGGGCTCATCCGCGCTGAAAAGACCCTGCCGACCCGCGAATCGCCGGATGGTTGCAAAAAATTTAATATGACAATATACTCTCTTTTGTCAAAATTGATGACGAGGAGTACTGAATGGAACAGACGCTTCCCCTTATGTTGAGAAAGCGGGCCCGGGAAAGCCCGGAAATTATAAGCCAGTACGCTAAGGAGAACGGCGGGGAATTTAAGCCCAAGACTTACCGGCAGTTTTACGATGAGATCCGCTATGTCGCCGGGGGGCTTCTGGAACTGGGGATCAAACGGGGCGATCATGTGGGGATCATCTCCGATAATAGGCAGGAGTGGATGCCTACCGACTTCGGCATCCTCTCCATCGGCGCGGCGGACGTGCCCCGGGGCTGCGACGCCACGGTACAGGAGATCGCCTATATCCTGGGCTTTACCGAATGTATCCTGGTCTTCGCGGAAAACCAGAAGCAGGTGCGGAAGATACTTTCCATAAAGGGGGAACTGGCGGCCCTCAAGACTCTGGTTACCTACGATCCGGTAGACGCCGAAACCGAGGCAGAGGCCGCGGCCGCGGGGCTGAACATCCTCTACTTTCCCGCTCTGAGCGCCCTGGGGCAGAAACACGAGGTTCTGAAGCCCGGAGACGTGGAGGCGGAGATGGAAAAGGGTGAAACCGGGGATCTTGCCACCATCATCTTTACCTCTGGAACCACCGGGGAACCCAAGGGGGTTATGCTTTCCCACGGGAACTTCCTGTCCCAGCTCCCCGCCTTCGCCGTGGTTATTGATATGAAACCTGGGGAAATCTGGCTTTCCGTGCTGCCGGTCTGGCACGTGTACGAACGCCTCATTGAGTACGTAATCTTCTTCTACAAAAACGGCATCGCCTATTCCAAACCCGTCGCGCCGGTACTGATGGCGGATTTTCAGGCCGTAAAACCCCAGTGGATGGTGAGCGTTCCCCGGGTCTGGGAGGCAATCATGGACGGGATCTACCGAACCGTGAAACAGCAGGGCGGTCTGAGGAAACGGCTCTTCGACTTTTCCGTGTCCTACGGCCTTATGTATAGCTACTTTAAGGATCTTACCTTCGGGCTGCTCCCCAACTTCCACGGCCGCCTGCGGGCCCTGGACGCGGCTATCGGTTTCTTCCCCTGGGTCTTCCTGCTTCCCGGTTACGGCATCGCCACCCTCCTGGTGTACCGCCACCTCTGGGAACGCCTGGGGGGCCGTTTCCGGGCGGGCATCTCCGGCGGGGGCAGCCTTCCGGCCAAGGTGGATCATTTCTTTAACGCCGTGGGGATCAGGCTGCAGGAGGGCTACGGCCTTACCGAGACCGCCCCGCTGGTAACGGTGCGGCGCTGGCGCAAGTCCCGGCGGGGTACCATCGGCCAGATACTGCTCAACACGGAAGCCCGGGTTATCGACAACAAGGGCCGTTCCCTGCCGCCGGGCCGCAACGGGCTTATCTGCGTCCGGGGGGGTCAGGTGATGAAGGGCTACTACCGGAAGCCTGAACTTACCGAGGCGGTGCTAAGCCCCGACGGCTGGCTCAACACGGGCGACATCGGCATGCTCAGCTACGACAACGAGCTGCGGATCACCGGCCGGGCCAAGGACACCATCGTGCTCCGGGGAGGGGAGAACGTGGAGCCTGTACCCATTGAAATGAAACTGCGGGAAAGCGAGTACATCTACCAGTGCGCCGTGGTGGGCCAGGATCAGAAGTACCTGGCCGCCCTTATCGTGCCGGTTCAGAGTACGCTTATGGCTTTCGCCGAGGAAAACAGCATCCCCATTGTGGACTACGAACTCCTCCTGCAGCAGCCGGAGATCAACGAAATCATCGCCAGCGAAGTGGCGGATCTGGTAAATCCCAAAACAGGCTTTAAGCCCTTCGAGCGGGTCTTTAAGTTCAAGCTGCTTGCCAAACCCTTCGAGACCGGGCGCGAGCTTTCGGGCAAGCAGGAACTCCTGCGCCACCGGGTCCAGGCCCTCTATGCCCGGGAGATCCACGCCTTGTTCAAGTAGAGCAGCTTGCTTACACTAAAACTCCCGATAAACTCACCAGCTTACCGAACCGCCGGGAAATTTTGCCACGAACGGCACGAACCGCACGAACCCTAGCCCAAAACTCCCCCGGACACCGGAAATCTTGGCAAAGCCAGGCTAGAGCCAGGTAAAAAGCCAGGGCTATCGGCGTAAAAGTTCGTGGTGTTCGTGTGGTTAGTGGCTATCCCTTTATCCCTATTAGCCTAAGCAAGGTGCCAGCTTACCGGGCCGCCAAGAAATTAAGCTACGAACCACACCAACCACACGAACCTTAGCT
>JAIRRU010000047.1 GCA_031255815.1 Treponema sp.
TTGACAGCCGGGGCCCCGCAAGATACAGTAATTTGGCCCGGAGCGGCGGGGCAGGGGAGGCCGCGCGCCAGTGTTCCGGGGGCGGTAAATCAATCAACGAAGAGGGACGCCATGGCTGAAGCTTTTAATCCTGGTTTCGACCTGGACCGGCATATCAGAAAGGTTCCGGATTTTCCCAAGAAGGGGATTCTCTTTTACGACATTACCAGCGTCCTCTGCCAGCCCGAGGCCTTTCGCTACTGCGTCGGCGCCATGGCGGATCGTTACCGGGGCAAGGGCATCGACGCGGTGGCCGCCATCGAAGCCCGGGGTTTCCTTTTCGCCGCCCCCTTTGCCGGGGAGCTGGGGATTCCCCTGATCCTTGTCCGCAAGAAGGGCAAACTCCCCGGGGAAACCCGGTCCGTGAAGTACCAGCTTGAATACGGCGAGGCGGAGGTGGAGATCCATGTGGCCGACCTCAGGCCGGGCATGAAGGTCCTCCTTACCGACGATCTGGTGGCCACCGGGGGCACCCTGCGGGCCGCCCGGGAGCTTATCACCGGCTGCGGCGCCCTGGTCCCGGAGATTTTCGGCGTTATCGGGCTTCCCTTCCTGGGCTACGAGGAGACCCTGGCCCCCACCCCCGTCCACACCCTTATCCAGTACCACGGCGAATAGGCCCGCAGGGGCTGGCCCGGGGCGGCTTGACAAAAAAGCGGAGCTCCTGTAGATTTTATAGCCGGGTAAGGCACTCTCCCCGGTTGTGTAATGGTAGCACGGCAGACTCTGGATCTGTCTGTGGGGGTTCGAATCCTCCCTGGGGAAAAGGGATATCCGCCATGCAAGACAAGGCCCCTTCGTCTATCGGTTAGGACATGAGATTCTCAATCTTAAAAGAGGAGTTCAATTCTCCTAGGGGCTAAGACAACCTTTCGTAAGTCCTTATGGCATAAGGAATTACGAAAGGCCGGGAAGAAATGTTTCTCAAAATGTTTCTCAAAACCCCCGGGTTTTGGTAATATAGGCGCATGGCACGCCCAAAACCCCGGCTTTTAGAGCGGCCTCCCCTTACATATAAACGCGGAATCCCAGCGACAAGATGATCCCCGTGGTTTTCGGGTAATACTGGGTGTTCACTATCGAAAAGTGATGGGCCTGCCCGTCGTTGGCCTGCCCGTCTATGTCGGTGTAGTACGAAAAGACAAAGCCGAAGCTGCCAAAGAGCCGGATGGGCACGGAGGGTTTTTCCAGGGTATGCTCGGTCCCCAGCATCAGGATGTGCTGCCATTGGTAGGCCCCGTCTTTCAGGAAGAATTTTCTCAGCACAGCCTTATCGTCGCGGCCCCGGGGATCAAGCTCCGACGCGAAGGAGCTGCCGTCCACCGCATGGGGCCCGTGGTCCGCGCCGTGGCGGATCATCTGGTACTGAAAAAAAGACACCGTATTAAGCAGGGGCATGAACTGGAAGCGGAACAGCAGTTCGTCGGAATTGGGGGGCAGGTAATAACCCAGGCCCTCCCCGTTGTTCACGTAGTTGGTCTCCATGGGGAGGTTTTTATTGTCGTACTCGTTGTTGTACCAGGGGACCAGAATCCGGTTGTGGGTGTAGGTGTAGGGTTCGATCTTGGTGTAGCTTAGGGAAACCGAGGCGAAGGGGAGGGGCGGTATAACCGCCTTAAGGCCGAGCTGGAAGGCGTACATCTTCCGGTCCATCTGGAAGAATTTCGTCAACTGGCTTATATCGGGATCGATCTCGTCGGCGAAAAACGAAAACCAGGCCTTCCCCCTGCCAGGGTGCTGGCCTTTAAGATTGACAAAGAACCCCATGTTGTCAAAATCGCCTATGCTGTCCTGGTACAAGAAGTTGTTGTTTACCGGGAAGATATAGCCCAGCTCAAAACGTTTTGCCCAAATGGCGGTGCTCCCGATATCAAAGTGAAACCGGTCTTTGTAGTTGAATTCCAGCATCTCCACGGAAAAGGCGTTTTGGAAGGTCCAGGCCGATTCCTTCAGGTCTTCGTCGTTAAAGTATTCCAGAACCCCCGTAAGGGCCGAAAAGCGGAACCAGGGGGCGGGGCTGAAGCTCGCCTCCAGGGCCATGAAGGGCTGGGCCGCCTCGTTAAAGAGCAGACTCCGCCCCGGGGACATGGCCCCCCATTCCCGCCTGAGCCTTCCGAAGCGCCAGCTGAGCATGTCGTCGAAGAAGGCCCCGGAAAGCTCCCCCAGGATCATGGGGGCGATGGCTATTTCATCGGGCCAGTTTGTCAGCCCCCCGGCGGTGATGTTGCCGGGGAACACCACAAAACCGTCCCAGGTTTTCCTGTAGGTATAGGGGAAGAAGGCCAGGGGGGGGCTGTAGCTCCGTATCGTCTGATCCATGTAGCCCAGTTCCGGTTCGTCGCTGAAACCGTTGTAATAGGTGTGGTAGTCCGTCCCTAGGAGGAGCCGGGGGGCCCTGGTGATATGGCCGAGGAAGTGGAACCTGTAGGAAAACCCGCCGCCTATATCCCCGTTGGTATAGGCGGAAATCTTGTTATCCGCCCCCCACTCAAGGCTGTTGAGCCCCGTGTAATAGGCCCCGGAAAAACCTATCTGGGCGCCCACCCCGATATCCCCCCCGAAGGGGATGTTCTTTTTCGGGCTGTAGAGCTGGAAGTTATAGCTCCCCCGGCTCCAGTCCATGCCGGTCCCGGGTTTTTGGTAGTTCCGGTAGGCTTTTTGGAGGATGGCCCGTTCGGCCTCGCTTAAGACGCCGGGCCCGCTGTTGAGAATCGTCTCCAATAATTCCAGAATCTGCCTTTGGGGATAGGGCCTTAGGGCGGGCAGGGGAGGGCAGAGCCCCCTCATCTCCGCCATTTCCAGCACGTAGTACACTTCCTGGTCCACGGAGACGGAACCGTGGGACTGGGCTCCCAGGGGGATGATCAGGGACGCAAAAAAGGTAAACCCGGCCAAAAACCAGACCGTTTTTTTCATAATCAACCGAATCTCCCGGGATATGGATGTAGCAAAGATCATAGTAACAGGCCGGGAAAAAAGCAAGCAAAGGGCCGGGGGCGGAATCCGGGTTTTTAAGCTTACTGTTCCGCCGTTTTCAGCCACTCAAGGAAGCTGGCGCCGATGTTTTGCCTGGCCCAAAGGGCGCTTTCGCTTGGGTATTCGTAGCGGTCCAGGGCGGCCCTGATCCTCGGCAGTTCTTCGTTCAGGTAGCGGTCCTTGAGCCGCCGGATGCCGGCAGGCGAATCCGAATCCGGCAGGGACAGGGCCAGTCTTTCAAACTTGGCGATATTTTCTTCCGTGTAGTAATTCAAATTCCAGTCCCGGATCAGGACGCCGCCGCAGAACTCTACCTGCAGCATGTACTCCAATTCCAGGGCCCTCCGCAGTTCCCAGGAGATGTTTTTGAAAGAACCGGCGTAGATCACCGCGTCGAAACGGTAAAATTCCCCCGGCGGGAGGCTGCCGTATTCTATTTCCGAAAAGGGCCTGAGGGCTATTCCGGGGAAAAATGCATGGGCCATGCCCTGAAAAAAAGCGGCTGATTTTTCTAGACCGCTGGTCCTGCGGAATCTGGCGTTGGCGGAGCGCTGAAATCCCGCGTCCCTCAGCAGATCCTCCTCGATAAACCGTTCCCTCTCGCCGGAAAGCCCGTTCAGCCTGGCTAGAACGGCGGCCTCCGCCGCTTCCATGCCGGCGTTGCCGTATATGGTGACTCCTTCGGCCATGCCGTAATCCTGGTACGCCTCTTCTTCCCCGGTTTGGGCCGGAAATGACTCCGGAAGAGGGCCGGCGGGATCCTCCGCGAAGAGGGCCAGGCCCGCGAATAGCATGAGGGCGGGCAGGATTTTTTTCATGATCGTCTCCGTTGAGCCTGTTACAAAACTAATTGACTGTAGAGCCTGTCCCAAAACTAATTGACTCTGCGCTACGCGCACGGTTTTGGGACGGGCTCTTACTGTTTTCAGGCTAAAGCCTTATAAAACCGCGTTCTTTAAGAGGAGGCTGTTC
>JAIRRU010000048.1 GCA_031255815.1 Treponema sp.
GACAAAAGCGGTCTTATCAACATAGACAAAACCCTTTCTGCGGAGATCCTCAAAATCCTGAATGCCGATGGGCATCTTGCGGGGCGCCGTCATAATCTGAGTATAGCTTTGAAGGGGGAAAAAAGAAACACGCGGGCGGATGGTTTCTCTGCAGGCTAAACGCCGACAAGACCAGCGGTTTAATATTCACCGCGAACGGCACAAACCATACAAACCCGGGTCAAAAACCCCTCGGACTCAAGGAAATCTGGATAAAGATCGAGGTTTTCGGCGTAAAAGTTCGTGCAGTTCGTGTGGTTAGCGGCTATTCTTTTATCTTTCCTTCTTCGCCTTTGTGCGCCTTCGTGGTTAAAAATTCTTCATTCCATATCCTGCAAATTAGAGTTTACAACCTACCAGGCTTGCGTTTCCCCCAGCACCCGCCGGCAGATCTCCGCGTTTTCCCTGATCTGGTTCTTATACTTCTGGAAGGCCCCGATAAGGACGATGTCGCCGGGCTTAATGTTGCTGTAGACTTCCCGCATGGATCTTTCCACCAGGCCGGGGATCTCTTCCTCGCCGCGGTCGTAGAATAACTGCCCCCCGGCGAAGATCTTGAATACGATACAGGGTTTCCGCAGCTGCCGGATCACGGGGAACATGTCCCAGCGATCCCCCGGGCGGAAGACGATGGTTTTTTCCTTCCCCGTAAGAAAGGTGCTCTCCTCTTTTTCGTATTTCCGGGAATTCTGGAGGCAGGCCATATAGAAGTCAAGGCCCCAGTTTTCCTCCTCCGCCCGTTTCAGGACTTCGGGCACATGGGTGGCAAGCCCGGTCGGTATGCCCATGCCCTTGAGCCGCCGGATCCGCTCTTTCAGGAATTCTTTTTTGCCCTCTTCCAGCCAGATGTCCGCCGTAGTTCCCTGGTGGTAGACCGCCGCGGGGCCGAGCTTTCCCATCTGCACAATGCTTACGTCCAGGTCGATGGGCGGGTAAGTCTGGAACATAATGTGCATCTTCCCCCCTTCGTTTTTGTACTGCCGGATAACCCGGAGCAGGAAGGGGTCTGCCACCGCCATATAGGTATTGATCCCGCGCCTCTCCGCCTCAAAGAGGGCCTCCACGCACTTGCCGGCGCTCCAGTAATCCAGCATCTCGGAACTCAGGTGCGTCCTGGGGATGTAGGAAAGCCCCTCCATGGAATTGTCCCCGATGATGAGCCGGGTAACGGGAATCCCGAAAAAATCAACCGTAGGCAGCATACATTCCTCCTCTTTAAACGGATTTAGACGGAGCCTGTCCGCGCAGCCGCCTGCCTTTTGGGGCAGGCTCAAGCTTTCAAAAATTTCTTAACCCGGGCCGCGACGGCCTTGGGGGACAGGCCGAAAAAGTCCAGGACTTCCGGGTACGATCCGCTTTCGCCGTAGCGATCCTCTATGCCGATGGGAAGCCAGTCGAAACGCGGCCCTCCGGACGCCCCTTTGCGGGCAAGATCCTCCAGGCAGGCGCTGCCGAACCCGGCAAGGGTATTGTGTTCCTCCACGGTAACGAGTTTTCCTGTTTTTCGCAGCGACGCTTCCAGGCCTTTTCCGGGTGCGGGCTTTACAAAGGGAACCGACAGCACCTCCGCGTCAATCCCCGACCCGGCGAGTATCTCCGCCGCCTCCAGGGCGATAGACGCGCATATCCCCCCCGCGGCGATGGTCACCGCGCAGCCTTTCCGCAGGAGAAGGGGCTCCCGCTTTGCGAACAGGCCGGGGGGGAAGCTTTCCGGCAGGGGAGGCGCGGCGTTCCGGCTGAGCCTGATGTAAACCGGCCCCTTTTGGGAGAGGGCGTAGTCCAGGGCCAGGACAGCCTGCCGGTTATCCGCCGGGACTATGAGCTCCAGGTTCGGCAGGGAACGGAAAATGGCGATATCCGACACCGACTGGTGGCTCGCCCCGTCGAAGGAGTCGGAAAGCCCCCCGTAGCCCCCGGCGATGACCACCGGCAGCTTGTTGTAGCATATATCGTTGCGGATCTGATCGAGCGATTTCAGGGCCAGGAAGATGGCGAAGGCGCTGATCACCGGATGGAAACCCTCCGCCGCCAGCCCCGCCGCCACTCCCGCCAGGTTTCCCTCGGCCACCCCGCAGTTGTAGAACCGTTCCGGAAAGGCCCTGGCGAAGTAGCATGATTTGGTACTGGAAGAGACATCCGCGTCCAGCACCACCAGCTCCCTGCCGGCCTCTCCCAGTTCGGCAAGCCTCCTGCCAAAGGCTTCCCGCATAGCTTCGCTCATGATACCGCCTCCCCGCGCGGAGCGGTAAACGCGGTAAAACCGGGAAGCCAGGCTTCCCGCATAGCCTCGCTCATAATACGGCCTCCTTTGCCTCCAGGTCGGCCAGCAGTTCGGGCCGGCCCCTGTCGTAGCTTTCCTGGTCGATGGGGGCCCCGTGCCAGACGGCTTTCCCCTCCATAAAGGAAACGCCCCGGGCCTTAACGGTGCGGTAGATAACTGCCTTGGGCCAGGCCCCGCCGCCCGCCTCCCCGCCGCGGTCGAGCCAGTCAAAGGATTCCAGAACGGAGGCGGCGTCGTTCCCGTCGTAGATCTCCGGGGCAAGGTTCCAGCCGAAAGCCCGGAGCTTATCGGGGATGGGATCCAGGGGCAGGATCTCCGCCACATCCCCGTCGAGCTGCACCCGGTTATTGTCGATAAGGAGAACCAGGCCCCTGGGCCGGTACTTGGCGGAAAAGAGCGCGGCCTCCCAGGTCTGGCCCTCGTCCAGGCAGCCTTCCCCGGCCAGCACGTAAGTGTTCCAGCTTTTCCCCTTCAGGGCCGCGGCCAGGGCCATCCCCGCGCCGGCGGAGAGCCCGTGCCCCAGCGCCCCGGTGGAAAAATCCACCCCCGGCAGGAGCTTCATGCTGGGGTGGCCCTGAAGCCGGGAGCCCAGGCTGCGGAACCGGGAAAGTTCCTCCGGGGGAAAGTAGCCTCTGCGGGCCAGCACCGTGTAGAGAGCGATCGAAGCGTGCCCCTTGGAAAGGATAAACCGATCCCGGTCTTCCCACCGGGGATTCTCCGGATCGATCCGCAGCCGTTTGAAGTAGAGGGCGGTAAGTATCTCCGCCGCCGACGAGGCGCCCCCCCAGTGGCCCGTAGCCCGCCGGTGCAGCACGTCGAACATTTCGAGCCTGAACGCCGCCGCCAGCGCCGCAAGTTCCCCGGCGCTGTAGCCGCCCCTGTCCCGCTTTTCCAAAAGCCTCGCCGTTTTTCCCCCCACCGGAACCCTCCTTTGCCTTTCGTAACCGCTTGAGGCTGTTCCAAAACTTCAGTTTTTGGAACAAGCTCGCATAATATTGAAATCCACCGGAGTATACTGTATTGTGAAAAATAGCTAAAGAAGGGGCTTTCCCGGAATTTCAGCCGGAAAAGCCCGGAGCCGGGGAGGATCTATGAAAAAGTACGTATGTAGCGCCTGCGGGTATGTTTACGATCCCGCCGCGGGAGACCCGGACGGGGGTATAAAGCCCGGAACCGCCTTCGAGGACATCCCCGATAGCTGGGTATGCCCCGTCTGCGGGCTCGGAAAGGATTCCTTTTCCCCCGCCGTTTAAGCCGTAGCGCGGTAAAGCTGAATAAGGCGGCTTTACCGGAACTTCAGTTTTAGAGCAAGCTCAAGCTTAAAGGAGGGCGCGGTGCTTTCGCGGGAAGATTTTGTTTTTACCATCGGCTACGACGGCCCCGCCGCGGTGGTGGATCGGCAGGCGAGGAACCGTTACGGCTCCCTTTCCACCAGGGAACTGGCGGAGAAGGGCTTTTTCCGGGCTGCCTACGCATCGGCCCTGTATTCCAAAGAGCCCGGGGAGCTTGCCGCGCTGGTGGAGATCTACAACCGCGTCTCCGGGGCGGATCTGAGCGTCTCCTCCCCCCTGGATCGGCTTTTCGGGGTCTTCCCGGTGGATGTCAAGCGATCCATTGTTTTGTAAATTTCCTTTCCCGGATTTCCCGGCCCGCGACCTTGACCCTGCCTTCTCCCCCGTGATATGGTGAGGCTCAATTATCTTTGGTCAAGGAAGTCATAGTTATGAATTCATTTGCGTTCTCCCTTCTCATGGCGGCCCCTCAGGGCGCGGGAGGCCCGCCTCCCGGCCCGGCCCAGCTTATTACCAGCCTGCTTCCCATTGCCGCCGTTTTCGCTATTTTCTATTTCCTTATCATCCGCCCCCAGAGCAAGAAGCAGAAGGAAACCCAAAAGATGCTGAACGCCCTCAAAAAGGGCGACAAGGTGGTTACCATCGGGGGCATCCACGGGACAATTCAAAGCGCCAAGGAACACACGGTGATCCTCAGGGTTGACGACAATGTAAAGCTTGAATTTAACCGGAGCGCTATTTCATCCGTCGAAAGCCAGGCTAAAGAGGACAAGGCCGAAAAAGAAGAGAAAAAAATCGAATCCGGATCGGCTTCGCCGGGCGGCGACGGTTCTTCCGGAAATGACAAAAACTAAGGGGGGCTTTCTCAAAACCAGGCGGGTTTTGGGAAACGCCTAATTTTTGACTGATTTGGAGCTGCGTAATGAGTAAACGGTACCGTTTCCTCATCGTCCTGGCGACGATGGCGATTTGTTTTGTGTTTCTCTTCCCTTCCCTCCGCTGGTACCTTATGGTTCCCAAGGAGAAGCAGGCCCAGGCCCTGGAATCCCGGGAACAGATAAAGAACTACTCTTCCCGCACGGCCCGCGCGGATCTGCAGGAACTCCTCGATATCGCCCAAAGCGGCGGGGATTTGCCGGAGCGTTTTTCCTTCCTGGCCGCCGGGGCAAAGAGGATCTACAAAGAAAACAAGTTAAAGGCTCCGGAAAAATGGGACGCCAAAACCACCCTCAACGCCTTTTCCAGCCGGGCCGAAGCCCTGGAAGCCATTGAAGCCAGATACCGGGACGAGATCTTTGCCCTGAAAAACCTTCAAAAGAACGCGATCCAGCTTGGTTTGGATCTTTCCGGCGGGCTTTCCATCGTGCTTCAGGCGGATCTGGAGAACCTGAGGGAGCGGCTTGGCCGGGATCTTTCGGAAGAAGACCGCCAGGACGCGATAAACCGGGCCCTGGAGGTGCTGAACAGCCGGATAGACCGTTTCGGCCTTACCGAGCCGGTGATCCGTTCCCAGGGCCAGGATCAGATCTACGTGGAGATCCCCGGAACCGCCGATCCTGAACGGATAAACGATATTATCATGGGGAAGGGCAGCCTGGCTTTCCATATCGTAGACCAGGAGGCTTCGGAGGCCTTTGACCTCTACTACGAGACCCACCCCACCAGCACCTTTGACGGCGCGGGGAACCTGATAAACCCCGCCATCGTTCCCGCCGATACCATGGTACTGGGGGTGTATACCAAAGACCGCTACGGCCTGGACGAGCAGACCGGCTACACGGTGGTAAAGCGGGAAATCGGCCTTGACGGTAACCATATCAAAAGCGCCCAGGTGGAGCGCAGCGATCTGGACGGGAAGCCCGGGGTAACCTTCTACCTGGACAGCGAGGGGGGGGAGATATTCTACAAACTCACCTCCGCCAACATAGGGAAGCCCCTGGCCATCGTCATGGACGATCGGGTTAAATCCCAGGCCACGATCC
>JAIRRU010000235.1 GCA_031255815.1 Treponema sp.
TGTCCATAATGTAGACACATTATGGACAGACTTCCTTGAAAAACGCATTTTCGCAGCCTTTAGGCGAGAAAATGCAAGGTCTGTCCGCAAAGTAACCGACTTTGCGGACAGACACTAACTAGTATCGTTAATGGCCGCGAAGCTCGCTAAGCGCGCGAACGGAAAAGAACAAGCGGGCCGGGACGCGAATTTTACTTTCTTCTCCGCCGCGAAGGCGGGGGAGAATTCAGGTATGAAACGGAATACCGGACTAAAAGTTCGCGCCGCCCGGCGGCAACGGCCCTTTTCCGGGCGCTTTGCCGGATGTATTGACCGGTACCGCCTGTACTTGCTATTTTTAGAGGGAACGGACGGTCTTTGGGCGCGGCGCGAAGCGGCGCCCTTCGCTCTCCCATGAAGGGAATTTTTTCGCGCAATTTCATTTTTTTAACGGTTGTTGTTCAGAAATTGAAGTTTCTGAACAACACTGTTGCGGAAGGGAGAACCGTGTTGCCTGAAACTGCTATTTCTTATTCACCGGATCAGCCGGCCGGCGGAAACCGGCTAATTGACGAAAAGTACAAACGTCTTACCGGCTTGATTTCTTCCCTGGGAAAGGCGGCGGTCGCCTTTTCCGGGGGCGTTGACAGCTCTTTCCTCTGCCACGCCGCGGTCGCGGCCCTGGGGAAGAAAGCGCTGGCGATCACCATTGTTTCGCCCATGCTTCCCAAGAGCGAGATAGACTGCGCCAGGGACATAGCCCGGCGGCTCGGCATTGAGCATGTCCTTATCGAGGAATCCGAAATTGACGGCCAGGTGGCCGCCAATCCGAAAGACCGCTGTTACCACTGCAAGAAGCTCGAATTCGGCGGGATCATCGAGGCGGCCGGAAAACGGGGGATCAGCGCCGTCCTGGACGGTTCCAACATGGACGACCTGGGGGACTACCGGCCGGGGCTCAAGGCCCTTGAGGAGCTTGGCGTCATCAGCCCCCTCAGGGAGGCGGGGCTTGGCAAAGAGGAGATCCGGGAGCTTTCCCGGCGTTTCGGCCTTCCCACCTGGGACAAGCCCGCCTTTGCCTGCCTGGCTTCCCGCATACCCTACGGCGAGCGGATAGACCGGGAAAAACTCTCCCGGGTGGAAAAGGCCGAGGACTACCTCAAGGCCAGGGGTTTCAGGCAGTTCAGGGTGCGTTCCCACGGGGACATTGCCCGCATAGAAGCCGCCAGGGAGGAACGTTCAAAGTTTTTCAGCGAAGAGCTGCTGGACCAGGTTTCGGCGGCCTTCAAATCCTTCGGCTTTCTCTACGCCGCCTTCGAGTTGGAAGGCTACCGCATGGGCAGCCTCAACCGGGTATTAGGCGAATAATGGGCGGCGGGGATTTTTCCGACGACCTGGGCTTCGCGTTCATCGACTCCGGGCGGCAGGAACGGACCGGCTGCCCCGAGGTGGTGTACTGCATGGGCAAGACCGTGGATCAGTCCGAGCTGATCATGACGCGGATGCGGGAAAAGGGGATCCCGGTGCTGGGAACCAGGGCCCCGCCGGAGCTTGCCGAGCGGATCGCCAAAAGGTACCCCGAGGCCGAGTACGACGCCACCGCCCGGACTCTGAGGATCGGGGAGCTTTACCGGGCTGAGGAACGGCAGGGCCTGGTGGCAATAGCCGCGGCGGGCACTTCGGATCTTCCGGCGGCAAGCGAGGCGGCGCGGAGCGCGGAATTCTTCGGCAGCAGGGTAAAACTTATCTGCGACATAGGGGTGGCGGGGATACACCGCCTCTTCGCCCGCCTTCCCGAACTGAGGGAGGCCCGGGTGATAGTCGCCGCGGCGGGCATGGAAGGGGCTCTGGCGGGGGTCATAGCGGGCCTGGTAAGGGCTCCGGTGATCGCCCTTCCCACCAGCGTGGGCTACGGGGCCTCCTTGGGGGGCCTTTCGGCGCTTCTGGGCATGCTCAACTCCTGCGCGCCGGGCATATCGGTGGTGAACATCGACAACGGTTTCGGCGCGGGCTACCAGGCCAGCCTGATTAACCGGCTGGGGAGCGCCGCCGGGGCCTGAAAGCGGCGCCGGAAGGAACTATTAAAACGCCGCGCGGGAATAACATGCCGTCCGGCCATAAAATTTGGAGGCTGATATGGGAAAATGGTGGCTGGAAACGCCCTGGCGGATGATTCAGACGAACCTTCGCCAAACCGACATGGAAGACCTCAACACGGACAGCTTTGCGGAGGATCTGAAAAGCTTCGGCGCGACGGTACTGCTTCTCAATACCGCGGGCATTATCGCCAGTTATAAAACAAAGCTGAAGTTCCATTTTCAAAGCGAATACCTCCACGGCGATTCCCTCCAGCAGCTTGTTGATACCTGCCGCAAAGCGGGAATCCGGGTTATCGCGAGGACGGATTTTTCCAAAGTCCGCCGGCCGATCTTCGAGCAGCACCCTGAATGGGCCTACCGCAGCGCGGACGGCAAAATCGTGGACTACAACGGGGATGTCCACGTCTGTCTCAACGGCGGCTACCAGCAGGAGTACATGTACGAAATTGTAAAGGAAGCGATCAGCCAGGTGAACCTGGACGGCCTTTTCTGCAATATGTCAGGTTTCCGGGTAAGGGACTACAGTTACAATTACTACGGTATCTGCCACTGCGATTCCTGCAAAAAACTGTTCCGGGAACGTTTCGGGCTGGAACTGCCCGCGGCGGAAGATTTAAACGATCCGGTTTACCGGAAATACAGGATCTTTCAGCGGGAATGTGTATCCGGGCAAAACGAGCGTTTATACCGGTATATAAAAAGCATCAATCCCGATCTTGCGGTAAACGGCTACGATATCCAGCGGATGGAATCCAACACGGAGTATAAACGCCCCCTGCCCCACTGGCAGTACAGCGGATCTTCCAACACCAGGGTTATCAGGGGAACCGGGGAGCGGGAACTGGCCATTTCCAACACCACCGTTGATTTTATCGGTTTCTTTTACCGCCATGTGGCCGTAAGCCCCGCCATGCAGGAACTCAGGCTCTGGCAGAACCTGGCGAATCTTGGCGGCCTTGACTATTACCTTATCGGCAGGCTGGATAACCACGAAGACCGATCCGGCTACGCGGGCGTAAAGAAGGTTTTTCACTTCCACCGGGAGCATGAGGGTCTTTTCAAGGGGCTTAAATCAAAAGCCGAGGCGCTCCTCCTGCGGGCCGAGTTGTTTGTGGACCTGAACGAGGAACGGGGCTGGATACGGGCCCTGACGGAGAACCATATCCTCTTTGACGAGATCCGTTTTAGCGAGGCGGATAAGTATTCATTCGGTAAATACCGGGTAATTATCCTTCCCAATACCCTGAACCTTTCCGCGGGACTGGCCGGAAAGCTGGACGATTTTGCCCGCAAGGGCGGGACGGTGCTCTGTACCGGCGAGGCCGGCCTAAGGGATGATAATTTTGAAACGCTCCGGAAGCCGATGGTTGAATGTCTGGGGGTAGAGCGGATCAACTATATCCGGAACGACATGGCCTCAGCAATGCTGCGGCTTTCCGGGGAAGACAAAAAGATCTTCCGGGAATTTACCGATTCGGAAGTAATCGCCTTTGGGGAAAAGTTTGTCTTCGCGGATCTCAAGCCCGGGGCGGAAAAATGGGCTTCCCTGATACCGCCCCACAACTTCGGCCCTCCCGAGCGCTGCTACTACACCCAGGTAACAGACATTCCCGGCGTTTCCCGGAATTCCTTTGGAAAGGGATACGGGGTTTTTATCCCCTGGCTTCCCGGGGACTTTTTCTGCGAGGGAGGCTACGAAAACACCCTGCTTTTCATGAGGGGGGTGCTGTCCGGCCTTTGCGGGTTAACGAACGCGGCGCCGGAACTCAGCCCCCAGGTGGAAGTAAGCGTGGGGGAAAAAACCGGCCTTAGCCTGGTTCAGCTGGTAAACGCCAGCGGCCACTTCGGGACCAGTTTCTACAAACCCCTGCCAATAAGGGACGCCAAAGTTTCCATTCCCCTGCCCGGGGAACCGGAGTCGGTGGAAAGCCTCTATAAGCCGGAAAACGTTTCGTATTCGTACCGGGACGGGACGCTCAGTCTTACGGTGAATACCCTGGAGGAATACGAGGGCGTCCTTATCCGCCGGGGGCAGGAGCCTTAATATTATGCCTGGTGCCTTGTTTACACTAAAACCTCTGATAAGCCCGCCAGCTTACCGGGTTGTTGGGAAATTGAGCCACGAACCACACGAACCTTAGCCGAAAACTTCCCCGGACATCAGAAATCTTGGCAAAGCCAGGGCTATCGGAGTAAAAGTTCGTGGTGTTCGTGTGGTTAGCGGCTATCCTTTTATTACTTTTAGCCTAAACAGCCTGCCAGGGGCCTGCCGCACTGGCGGTTTTTGGAGGTTTTATGAGCGAAGCGAAGCAAACTGCTATGGAAAACGCAAAAAGACAAGACGCGGATCTGAGCCGGCCTCCCTGGCAGATCCTTTCGGGAACCGGCGTCAAGACAGCCGGCATTATCCTTATGGCCATGGATCACCTGCACCAAATGTTCATTGTCCAGGGGGCGCCGCACTGGCTGGGCTGGTTCGGCCGTCCGGTGGCGGCGATGTTCCTGTTCATCTGCGCCGAGGGATTCTTTTATACCCGCAGTAAGAAGCGGTATATGCTGCAACTCCTGGGGGGCTTCCTCTTTATGACCGTCATGAACCGGATTTTGTCCCTGGCCATGCCTATGGAAGAGATAAACCTGATCAACAACATCTTTGGAGCCCTGTTCCTATCCGCCTTTTACATGTGGATAAGCGATTGCATCAAGAAGGGTTTTAAAGAGAAGAACCCGGTAAAAATACTCCGCGCTATAGGAGGCTTCCTCCTTCCCCTCGTTGTAAGCCTTGCCATGCTCCTGAGCCTGCAAAGCAACAACTGGACCGCCGCCCTGATCTTCCTCTTTATCCCCAACCCCCTGTCCGTGGAAGGCGGTTTTGTACTGGTCTTTATGGGGCTGGCTTTTTACCTGCTGCGGAAGTACCGGCTTGCCCAGGCCGCCCTGATTTTGGTTATCGGCGCCCTTACCTGGTACTCCTCAAGGGATTCCGTCCCCGGGGACTTTCAGTGGCTGATGGTTTTCGCCGTCATCCCCCTGTTCCTTTACAACGGCAAGCGGGGAAAGGGAGGAAAATACTTTTTCTACATCTTTTACCCCGCCCACATCTATCTGCTGTACTGTGTTGCGTGGTTCATAAGGGGCAGGGTATAGGAGGCGCGCGGGGCCCGCAAAGCAGGCGGCCCTGGCAGAGGCCGGGTTCTTCATTCCCCCTGCGCGAATACCTTTTCAAAGGCGGCGATCAATTCCGGCTTGAGTTCTTCGATAAGGGCGCCTTCCCGGGAAAATCCCGCGGCGTTTTTGTGCCCCCCGCCCCCGAAACCCGCGGCAATGGCGGCCACGTTTACCCTGTCGCGGGAACGCAGGCCCACGGTACATTTTTTCTGGTTTTCCTGACGGATAACGGCAACCGCCTCCGTCCCGGCCACGGCGAGCAGAAGCTGGTAGAGACTGTCCGAATCCCGGCCTTCAAGGCCGAAGCGCTGGGTCTCCTCGTACTTTTCACAGGTATAGATGAGCTTTCCCCCGAAGTATTCCTCGGCCCGGGACAGTTGTATGCCTAAAAGCACCCTGGAATTGAAGCTTTTCCCCCCGGTAATGGCGTTAAAAACCTGTTTGGGGTTTCCCCCTGCCCGGATAAGCCGGGCCGCCCGGATAAAGGCCTCGGCGCCCCCCTCGTCCAGGTGGCGGAAGAAGCCCGTATCCGTACAGAGCCCGAAGAGGAGCAGGTTCGCCTCCTCCCCGTTCGGGGAAAGCCCCAGGGCCTCGATAAGCTCCAGGATCATGAAGGTGGTTGAGGGGGCGCCGCTATCCAGGAAAACCGGATTATCCCGGTCTCCCCGGGGGAGGCTGCCCACCGCGTGGTGATCCACGATGCCCAGGGGAAGCCCCCGGAGCGGGGACGCCAGGCTGCCGATCCGGTCAAAGGCGCCGCAGTCCACGATGATCACCCTGGCGTCCCGCCGCTCTTTTTCACCGGGGCTGCTGATAAACCGCGGGGCGTAGCCCGCCACCTCTGTCCGTTTGAAAGGGCCGGCTGAACAGGGGAAGGCTTCCTTACCCAAACGGCGCAGGGCCGACGCAAGGGCAAGCTGGCTCCCTACGCAATCGCCGTCGGGCTCTTCGTGCCCGGCTATAAGAAATTTCGATCCTGTTTTGATAAAATCGATAAATTCTGCGGGAACCGGTACCGGGTTTGCCATATTACAGTTCCCGTCGGAACCTAAAATTCGAGCTTAAGATCGTCTATGTTCTCGAACCGATCGTCTATATTCACCCCGAGAGCGATGTTCCCCCAGCTTGCGTGGGATCTGTCCTTACGCAGATAAAGCCGGACATGGCTGAAATCGCCGTTTCTGTAGTAAACGGCAAGATACGGCCAGGAATTACCGGAGCCGAGGTAGAGAAGATCCCCCCTGCCGCCGGCCTCTTCAAACCACTCGATGGGCAGGTAGGCCCGGGCCATTTTATTTACCCCTTTCCGGTACTGAATCACGTAGCCTTTCCGGTAGGGGTACACTTTCTCAATAGGCACATTAACATAAAAGTACTCGGACTCCTTGCCTTCGGAAATTTTTTGGGCGAAAAGGGGCGCAATCTGGAAAACAGCACAGAAAGCCACCGCGAAAAACAGCTTTTTCATGTTAATCCTCCAATCTCTCAAGAATACCGAAACCCTGTCCGGGTTTTCCGCGTTTCCTGATACACTAGTA
>JAIRRU010000205.1 GCA_031255815.1 Treponema sp.
CCTGAGCAGGGCGAGGCGGCTTCTTTCCCCGCCGGAAAGCACCGACAGGGGCTTGTGCACATCGTCGCCCCGGAAGAGGAAAGCGCCCAGCATGTCCCTCAGCCGGGGGATAAGGGCTGTGGGGGCTTCGGCTTCCAGGAATTCCAGTACCTGCCGGGAGCCGGGCCCTTCGGCCTGCCTGCCGCCGGACGGAGCGGCCCCCGAACCTTCATCCGCGCGTTCGTCCGGCAGCGCCGTATCTTCCTGGGAGAAGTAACCGGGTTTTACGCCGGTTCCGTAGCTGTAGCTTCCCTCAAAATCGGAATCCGTCCCGGCAAGGACGCGGAGCAGGCTGCTCTTTCCCGCCCCGTTCCGCCCCACCACCACCCGCCGTTCCCCCTTCTCGATGAGGAGATCCAGGCCGGAGAAGATCCGGCGTTGGCCGTAACTCTTTCCCAGGCCCTCCAGGCTAAGAACTTTGCGGCCCGAGTGGGGCGGGGGAGGGAAGGCGATGCTGATCTTCTTGAGGGAATCGGGGATCTCTATGGGTTCTATTTTCTCAAGCCGCTTGATAAGTTCCTGGGCGAAGGCCGCCTTGCTGGCCTTGTAACGGAAACGGTTGATAAGGGCCTCGGTCTTGGCAATCTCCTCCCGCTGGGCTTCGTAGCGCTTTAAGAGACTTTCCAGTTCCTGCTGCCGGATCCTCTCGTAGGCCGAATAGTTGCCCGCGTAACGTTTCAGATTACCCTGGAAGATCTCGTAGACTTCGTTCACCGTTACATCCAGAAAGTAACGGTCGTGGGAAACCAGGAGGTAGCCCCCGGTAAAACCGCCCAGCCAGTCTTCCAGCCAGGCGCGGGCCTCGATATCGAGGTAGTTGGTCGGTTCGTCCAGGAGGAGGATGTCGGGCCGCTCCAGCAGCGTCTTTGCCAGGGCTATCCTCATCTGCCAGCCCCCGGAGAATTCGGCGGTATCCCGTTCAAGATCCGCCCCGGAGAAGCCCAGCCCGGTAAGAACCGCTGAAATAGCCGCGTTACGGCGGTAATAGGCGGAATCCTCCACGCTTTCCTGGAGCCGGTGGTACTCCTCAAGGAGCAGCGCGGTTTTGCCGCCGTCGCTTTTCGTTTTTTCAAGCTCCGCGCCTATTTCTTCCGCCCGCAGGAGCATGGCCCGGAAGGGCTCGAAGGCGCTTTCCGCCTCCTCCCGCAGTTTCTTCCCCTGGTGCACTATCCCCGACTGGGGAAGGTAGGAAACGCGGCTCCCCCGCTGGACGGCCCGATCCCCCGAGTCGGCGGGGATAAGTCCGGCCATGATCTTCATCAGGGTGGACTTTCCCGATCCGTTCGCCCCGGCAAGCCCCGCCCGGGAACCCGCGGCAAGGCGGAGGCTGACATTTTTCAGGATATCCCGGTCTCCGAAGGCAAGGGAAACCTGGGAGAACTGTACAAAGGCCATGTCAGTACCGCGAGTTGAAGAAGTAGAGGATCGTGGGGGAAGAGGAACGCCGGGCAACCAGGATACCGTCCATACTGGTATCCGGGACGTACTCTATACGGAGGCCCTGGCCGTCCATGGTATACATAAAACGGACTGGAATTTCCCTCCCTGTTTCGGAAGCGAAGCGCAGGGTAAAAGCCCCATCGTAGCGTTCCCGCAAGTCCGGGGCAAGGTACAGATTCATGTCGACAGAACCGTAATCCGCGGCGGAAGGGTGGATCGGCTGGGGCACAAGGCGCTCATTGCCGATCCAGGTAAAATTCCCCTCTTCGGTAAAGGAAAGGGTTCCGTAGTAGGTGCTGGTAAAGACCGGCCCCTGTCCGTATATGGGGGCAAAGAGATTTTCGCGCCGGGTGGTCTCCTGTTCGATGATGTCGTCGATCGTGGCGGGAAGGGTAACAAACAGAAGAGTCCGCAGCATCCCTCCGGCTTCGGTGTACTGAACCGCCAGCGTGGCGGCGGAACGGAGGCTCATCTGCAGGCCGGTTCCCTCAAAGCTCCAGGAACGGGTTCCGTTTTGACGGATCTTCGTGTAGGGAAAGCTCTGATCCATGCCGGAAGTGTAGATGTGGGCTATCCCCGTATCCTGACCGGGGGAAAAACACCAGCGCCGGGAAAGTTCCTCCAGGTTGACGCGCCCGCTGTTGAGCATGACCCCGTAAGCTTCCGGGAACCAGGCCTGGGCCAGAACCCGATCCAATTCCGGGTCTTCCTCCTCTTTTTCGGCTTCCTGCTCCACCGCCAGGACGCCGCCGCTATGTTCGAAAAACTTGAGCCGGTAAGAGAAACAGTAACCCCTGCTGCCGTCCTCGGTCATAACCTGGTACCATTCGCCGGGCAGGGGTTCCCCGCTGGCCCCTACCGCCGGGTTACCCTCCACCTGCGCGAGGATCTTTATTATTTCCCCCCCTCTCAGCCGGTAGACCCGGCGGGCGCCGTTGTCGGCCGCGTCCCTGATCGGCAGGCCGTCCTGGAGATTTTCGGCGTAGGTAAGGGTGTAGGGGGCCATGTTTCTAACCTGCTGCTCGGCCTTCCTCCGGCTGCCCAGGAATTCAAACTGGGTCAGGGGTATTTCGAATTTGTCGATGCCCTCCCCCGCCGTCCGGTAAGCCTCGGGGATGCCCAGCACCCACACCTGGCTGATGTCGGAACGGAGGTATACCGGGAGCACCGTTCCGGAAGGAATCGGCGGGTTCTGGGACGACCAGAGCAGCACCCCCCAGCCAATCCCGCGGGAACAGGAAGAGAAAAGCAGGATGCCGGCAGCGAGGAGGCCGCATAGAAAATGGCCGCCGGGGAACCAGGCGCCCTTCACCAGGCGGCCGCCTGCCCCCGATCTCGCGCGGCTCCCCGGAGGGTTCGGTAACATGCCCCTACTATAGCCCTTTTAGGGCCTCCTGGTGTAGCACCCGGGCTGCCGGGCGCCGCCCGCCGGACGTTCAATCGCGGCCAAAAGGGCCGGGCTGGCAGACCGGGGCGCGTTCCCCTGTTAGATTTAATGTGGCGCAACGCGGTTTTCGGTAACATTTTTCATGAGGCAGCGCGCCGCTTGCATAACAATCAAAAGGGCGTTATAGTCGGCCAATCATGCTTATCGATCTTCCAATCCCCAAATTGTACGCCTTTGAGGGCCGCAACCCCCGGCCAGCCGATCACGATGCCTACTGGGAACGGGCTCTTAAAGAACTGGACGGGCAGGAT
>JAIRRU010000293.1 GCA_031255815.1 Treponema sp.
CGCGCTTTTTGTTAAGGAGCTGGAAAAGCGGCAGAATGTAAAAATCACCTTCCAGGGGCCTCCTTCCAGCAACACCTATAATGACGCGGTTAATACTATGCTGGCCTCCGGTGATATAACGGATCTCATTGTATGGGACTGGCGGAATTACGCGGGCGGACTGGACGGGGCCGTTAAAGACGGTATCGTTTTTAATTTTACCGCTCAAAAAGAATGTATGGATCAGCTCCCCAATTTTTTAAAGCGGGTCGGCGCCAACGAACTTGTCCGCCTCGGTTATACCCAAAACGACGGCAGCCTGATGCCCGTGTTTTGCACTATCCAGGAAGGTTTCAACGGCACCCCGTATAGCGGCAGCGCCGCTTACCAGGGCCTTGCCATCCGCCAGGACTGGCTTGACAGGCTTGGGCTCAAAGTTCCCCGTACCGTAGACGAGCTTTATACGGTACTGTCCGCGTTTAAACGCCAGGACGCCAACGGCAACGGCGACCCCAATGACGAGATTCCCTATTCCTCCAATAATCCCGATCCCAGGTCTTTTAACCAGCTCATTGCCGCCTGGGGGCTGCGGAATAATATGTTCTATCCGGATCCCCAAAATCCCGGAAAGCTTACCTACTGGACGCTGTACAAAAACGGCCAGGCTTTTACCGCCATGCTGACCGCCTTATCCCAATGGTACAGGGAAGGGCTTTTGGACACCGACTTCTTTACCCAGAATAACAATGCCAGGATTTCAAAGGTAACCAGCGATAAGGTAGGGGTAAGCTACACGGATCCCACCAACGGGGCCGACTGGCGGGATGCCATCAAAAAACTGCGTCCCGAAATTGCCGATAAGGTAAAGTTCACCGGCCTCCAGCCGTTAATAGGGCCCGAAGGCAAGCCTTATGCCTCCCAGGATAATCTTATCAGCATGGCTAATACCGAAGAAGCCACGGTGATTACCCGGCGGGCCGAACGGGAGGGAAAAATTCCGGCTATCCTTAAGCTGATAGATTATATGTACAGCGATGAAGGGTCTGTTCTCTCCAGTTACGGGGTCGAGGGGGTTTCCTATACCAGAGACGCGCAGGGCCGCTTTGCCTGGACTCCCGAGATGAGCCTGGATCCCCAGTTTCCCCTGAAGTCAAAACTTCTGCAGTATGCGGTGCCTTACATTGGCCGCTTCCCCCGCTTCGCGTTCTACGAGGCATGGCGGATCAGTAACACCTACGATACTGACGCGGCGGCTATCCACGCGGAATATTTGAAAGCGGATTTCAGTATCCTGATGCCGGTTGTTACGCTAAGCCAGGATCAGTCCGAAGAGTACAACCGCCTTATGGCCGACATCAATACCGCTGTAAATGAATTTTATGTCTCAGCGATTACCGGCAGGCGGCCGGTTTCCGACGCGCCCGCTTTCTTTGCACAGCTGCAAAGCATGGGTCTAGGCCGGGCCCAGGAAATCTACCAGGCCGCCTATACCCAATTTATGTCCAGGTAGACGGGCTTGCTCCAAAAACTGAAGTTTTGGAACCGCCTCGAGCAGGCTTGTTCAAGAACCCGGCTGGTTCTTGAACAAGTCCCGCGAAATGCCCCGCATTTTTGCTGTTTTCAATGGGGAGTTGTTCAGAAACCGAAGTTTCTGAACAACTCTAATTTAATCTTCCGGTATCTTGTCACCGATGGCCGCAAGGGCGACGATCGCGTTGGATCCCCATTGGCTGGCGGCATTGCCGGTAACATATTCGGCTTCCTGGATTGTTTTATGCACCCGGGGGCTCTTTAGCTCGCGGGCTTTTATGGGCACCCGGAATTTGCTGTACTTTCCCTCGCCGGAAGAATGTAACAGAACGGCCCAAACCTCTTGCGCCAGATCCGCGTCGTCCCGCTGTCTGGCGGCAACCGCGGATGTTCCGGTAAAGTAAATGGCCATGCGGGCAAAGCTGCCGGCATCGATCCCGCTTTCAGATTTAGGCAGGCCCCATTTTTCCAGCAGCGCCTCTTTACCCGGAAGATTCCGGCTGTAGATTTGGCCCATATCGTAGAAGTTCTCCCAGAGCTGTTCGTCCTCCAGAACCGTAAGAACCTCGGACAAGGAATAGACCGTTCCGAAACAGTGGTTGAAATGAACGCCCCCCTTCCGTTCCAGGCAGGCCATATCCCCGGTCTTGGGATCGTAACCCCAAATGCTCGAAGCCGCGAAATCGCCTGGTTTGCGGAAATGATCCAGCATCTTCAGGATCTTGTCCCGGTATACGGTGTCCTCGTAACGCTCCCACCGGGTCAGCCATATTTCGCAGAGAGCGATGATGTCCGGCCCCCAGCGGATATGGGCGGAATAACGCGGGTCCGGGGTAAAGTACGCGCGCAAGGGATCAAGCCGGGCCAGGGAAAAATCCGCGTCCCGTTCATCATCCATTATGTCGCCAACGCGCTCGTCTCCGGTAAGGTAGTAATAAATTTTGTGCATCAGGCAGAGCCCCACGCGCACTTCTTTACAACCGCAGCCCCAGTGTACCACATTGTGACGGCTGCCCAGCATTTTGTACTCTCCCAGATGATATAGATCCACTTCCGAGGTATGGCGCGTCATGGCCTCGGCAAGGCGGAAGTAATCTTCACGCTGGCTGCGCAGGAATCCAAACCACAGCCACAGATTAGGTACAAGCTCCGTATTTTGCCAGGCAAAGCCGCCCATGTCGTAGCGCCAGGAATGACGGATCTCGTCGTAAGCGTGGCGGATATCGCCGTAATCCCAAAACCCGTACCATTTGGACTGTTCCCGCTCATTCAGATAAAATTCCAACTGGGCGTCCAGCATGGATTCCACCTTTGCGCGGCCCGGAGTAGAGCGGTCTTCCTCGCTGAAAGTCCGGCCGAAAACATTGGTTTCGATATAGCGTTGCACCGGGGCAAGCATCAGGTTGGGGGCCTGCCGTTCCCGGGCAAGATCGATCAGGGCCTCATTACCGGGGAAGGCGCCGCAGCATTTGACCGAGAGTTCATTGGTATTGCCGATTCCGTAGGCGGTGGAACGCATCTCCTCAAAGCCCTCATAACAGGCCTCCACGTGGGTCTTGTTATCGTAACGCCTAAGATCCATGGGCTGGGCGTCGGGGCTCCAGAACCAGGCCTTGAGGGTCGCCGTGTTTTCCAGCATGCCGCAGGCTTCGAAAGAGGCGGGCGCCTTCTGCCAGAAATCCTTTTTGACGAGGGCTATGCCGTTATTCGGCCCGCCCGCATAGGCAAGGCCCATAGAGCGCCTGCCATTGGCGCCGCGCACATAGACACAGGTATTCTGCGTACGTTTAGAAATCACATATTCTTCGGAAGAAAGCTGCGTCATCTTGAAGTCGTTCCAGGCGGTCATGTCGTTCAGCATGGTTTGGGCGTCAAACAGAACTTCTTTGCCGTCCAGCTGATCCTCGTAGAATTTATCGTAGTCCCGTTTCTGCCGCACCCAGAGACTCTTGGGCGATTCGGCGAAAAGGCCGCTTTCCCCGCCAAAACGCACATACCGGTTAAAAAGCGCGGAAACCATGGGGATGTCGAATTCCATGCCGATGCCCCGGATAAAGTCTTCCTCCTCACGGCCATCGAAGTAGAATGTATGCACCATGCGGATCTCGTCGCTGCCGGCATAGAAGTAAAGCCTTAAATCAAAGGTAAGCCATTTGCGGAACTGGCTGGTGGTACGCATCCCCGTAACTTCGCCCGTATGGGAACCCCGCAGCCGTATCACGGCGCGCTCGGGGCCGGTTTCTTCCACCCAGGCGTAATAGGCCTTCCCCCAGAATTCCTCGTCCGTGTAGACCGCGGAGTAACCGTTTTTGCTATGCCGCTGCCGGTTGATCGCCACCAGGCGGCCGCCGGTACATAGCGGCTTCCCGCTATTCCCGGTAATGGCCCGGATAAATTCCTTCGACTCTTTTCCGATAGTACAAACGATAACGCCGGTCTTCACGATTATTTCGCCGTCTTTTTCCTCCACCGAAACGGCGCAAGCCCCGGGGCCTTCCTCCGGCGGCAGGGGCGTATCGCCAAGGAAGTATGCGTTCTGTTTTTCGCTTAATACGGCGGAGTGGAGCGTCCATTTCACGCTTCCGTCAGGCCAGAAGGCCCTGGGGCGGCTTTGCAGATTAACGGCTTTCCCGTTAGCGTCTTTCAGGTACAGCTTCGTTTCCCGGGACAACTCGCCCTTTTTCCAGGGCAAACCGAAGGTGACACCCCCCGATGCGGGAGCCGCCGAATTCATCCAGCGCAGCTTAACTTCCATTGGAATTATCCTCCTCGCCATTAGATGTCTAAATGTTATTCGATTCGTAGAGCCTGCTTAGATCATTGATGCGCGCAAGCATCAGCCGGGCTTTAAGGCGCAGCTGCTCCGCCAGATCCGGCCCGAAGTTAAAAATATCCTCCAGGCGGGCGTCATCCTCGGCGGAGAGAAACTGCTTTACGCGCCCTTCTATGAGAGAGGCAAGTTCATTAACATTGTCGATCTCATCCCGCATGATACCCTGCATTTGCTCTATGCGCGGATCGTTTCTGGCGGGCCACCGGCATTCCGTTTCAGGCACCGCCTCATAGTCGGTCCTGTCAATGATCTCCTGAAAACGGGCGGCGTTCGCAATACAGCGAAGGAAGGAATCCAGCACCAAAAGCCGTTCCGAGATCAGTTTGAGCTTGCCCTGAAAATCAACGGATTCGCTTTTAATGGCGCTTATTCCGGCCCGGGCCCGGGCCAGACTCTGCCGGCCCCGCCTGATCGCCTCGGTAGCCAGAAACACCCCGGAAAAACCCCGTATCGCTTCAATACCCTGGATGTCCATGAGATCGTTCGCATGCTCCTCCCCCTGGGCCTGGAACTGAAACCTCCGGTAATAGTCGCGGTGTTCAGGGGGCAATTCATCCGGGAACGGGACGAACGGCCGGTTGATCCAGCGCTGGTTCAGCGTACCGTATTGAAGCATATTAAGGCCAAGATAAGTAAGGCTGGTTACCGCCTCATCCGCATCCTGAAAGGCATTGACCAGCGCGTCCGCGGAAGGGCCGTCCAGCACAGCCGCAGCTTCTCTAACCAAAGCGATAGTACCCGCAAAACCCGCGGCGGGCTTTTTGGAGAACAGATCCAAATACACCCAGGCTTCGTCCAGATCCGAATGAGGGACGTTAATGTTCACGATGGGGCGGCCGGAACATACCGCGGCATCAAGGGATTTCGCGAAACGCAGCAGAAGCGGAATATCCTTTACCGGGCTTAAAAACCTGTCCAGGGCCGTTACTGAAACCACCGGGCTGTATCCGTTTCTGTCTTTCCCGTTTACAATCTGATTCTCCCGGATCCTCGGCCACACAAGATCTACCTGATACTCCGGTTCCTTAAAACCGAGATTGGCGTCAAAATCGATGGTTATATTCCGGCCGCCGGCTATCGCGCCATCGGACAGGGCGTTGATAAAACCGGTAATCCGATCCCCCATCGAACGCCCCCTGCAGGCCGAAGGCCCGTTTGGCCCGGCGTAGAGGCCGTTTGACCAGCAGATACCGCCTCCCGCGTCATTCGATTTGAAACTGACATAATCAACATTCGTTTTCTTTGCCAGCTCTTCCATGGCATAGAAATAAAGCGCCAGCACCTCCTGGTTGTCTATGCAGGGCGAGTATGCCGGAACGGTTGAACGCCGGGGATGATCAATCCGGGGGCCCCGCCACGACGGATGATCCTGAAACACCGCGTCGGGAAGCCAAAAAGGTTCGTTGCTGTTCAGCGCGGCCTTGAGCCCCAGTTTTTCAAGAACCTCGCAACGGCTTAAAACCAGTTTGAAACAGGCGGAAACGTGATCTTCGGGAAGGTATTTTTTCAGCTGCTGGGGAAGGATCAGTTTAAAAAGCTGGCAATGCCGCATACTCCAGTTATGGTAAGGGTTAGAGAAATCCGACTCCCACATCCAGAAACTCTTCGGCATCTGGCTTACCGCCACATGGCTCGCGCCCGCCGCCTTCGCCCTCTCCGCATAATACCGGAATTGCTCCAAATCCCCGCTCTGGAAACTTACGATTGTTTTCTCAAATTTATGCATAGCGGCATACTCCTTCTCTCTATAAGCAGAACGGTATACATAAAGGATCCCTACTGTCCTATCTCTGTTTTCGTACTTCCCGGCGGCAATCAGTAAAATTCCCGGATGTACCCTTCCACCGCTTCCCGGCCCAGGTTGAAGGGGCCGGGTTTTTCCATCTTGAGGGAAACGGCGGCGGCGGCAAAGAGCAGAGCCTCGTCAGCCGGGCGGCTAAGCCGCTCGGTAATATAAGCGCTAAAACAGGTATCCCCCCGGCCGCTGCGCCCGGAAAGGTTCCGCGGCTTAAGGGGCCGGGTGTATACGGTTTTCCCATCGTAGACCAGCGCCTCGGTGTTGTGGGTGATCATGATCTCCCCGGCGCCCCAGGAACGGAGCATCTTCGCGGCTTCCCTCCGATCCGCGGTTCCGGTCATAATCTCCGCCTCAAGGGCATCGGTTTTGAGAAAATCGATCTTGGGGAGCCAGGTTTTCTTCTCCGCCCAGTCATGAAAAACCATGGCCCCGTCTTCCTCACAGCGAAGCAGCCCCTGTACGTCCAGGGCCACCAGGGCCTTGCCGTAACACCAGGCGATGATATCCTCCCCCAGATCCCCCCGCATAAGGCCGGCAATATGGTATATCTTTGTTTTAACGTGGGACGGAATGTCTGAAGGCCGGTAAGGTTCTATCCTGCTTATGGCTGTAGATGTCCTTCGTTCCTTGTCCGGGCTATGATAAACATTTTTGATAGACGTGGATTGGGCGGAGAATACCGGAAAAACATCAAGGTTCCGCGCCCGGCTGAAGGCCGCCGCCGGATCCGCGTCTGCGGGGTTGCCTTTGGGCAGCACCGCTGTTTTGCGGCCAATGCTGCCGGCTACAAAACCTGAATAGATCACCGCGCCGCCTGATTCGCGTATCTCCGTTCCGTCATGGTTTACGTTGATGTCCAGGGAGATCTGCCCCAAAACGAAGGTATCGTACATCGTCATCCTCCAGGTTAAGGACTTCCCGGATTGGGCGGGTTCCGTCCGGGTATAAAAAAGCCTGGCGACGACCTACTTTCCCGCCCTTTACGGGGCAGTATCATCGGCGCGGGAGGGCTTGACTTCCGTGTTCGGAATGGGAACGGGTATGGCACCTCCGCCATTATCACCAGGCGTTATTTCCTTTGCTTCCGGGGGGGTTTTTGCGAACGATAATATGGCCAAGCCTCACGGCAGATTAGTACCGGTCGGCTGAACGGGTTGCCCCGCTTGCACCGCCGGCCTATCGACCAGGTAGTCTTCCTGGTGCCTTCAGGAGGGTTAAACCCTCAGGGATGGTTTATCTTGAGGCGGGCTTCCCGCTTAGATGCCTTCAGCGGTTATCCCTCCCGAACGTGGCTACCCGGCATTGCCCTTGGCAGAACAACCGGTACACCAGAGGTCCGTCC
>JAIRRU010000045.1 GCA_031255815.1 Treponema sp.
TCCCGCTCCGAAAGCTGTACCCAGATGGTTTTCCGGTTTTCCCTTTGCAGAAAGGAGTGGATCGCGTGGGTTTTGCCGCTGCCCTCCCCGGCTACTATGGCGGCCACATGGCTCTGGAGGGCCTTTTCCAGAAGCCGGTCTATCCGCGGCCGTTCCAGGAAGCGCTGGTTTTCGCAAGTATTCGGCATGGCAGCAGGGAAAAGATCTTCCGGCATTTTGGTTTCCTTAATAGTTGAACCAATCCCGCATGGTTTGTATTAATTTGTATTAAATAGCAAGAATTTGAGCCTGTCAATTATTCGCGTTGCTATACCAGGCCCAAAGACGCGGCGATTCGCACCGCATCGGCCTTGTTGACAGCCCCCAGCTTGGTGTAGACGCTGCGGATGACGCTTTTAACGGTATTGACGGACAGGGAAAAGTTTCCGGCGATTTCTTCCTGGGTCATTCCCTGGCAGATGCTTGTGAGCACCTCCAGTTCCCGGCGGGACAGGTTTGCCCCCTGGCCTTCCCCGTGCCGGGAGGGCGCGGCCCGGTAGTGTTCCGCCACGGCAAAAAGCTTTTTCGCGTAAGCCGCGGCGTCCAGGCGCACCCTTTCCAGCCAGTCCCGGGGAAGATCCGGCGGGTTTTCCTTGAGGGCCGCTTCGGCCAGGGCCCGCATATCCTTCCCCAATTCCGTAAAAGGCATAAAAAGCGCGTTAGGCCGGGCCAGGCGGTAGGCCTCCGCCAGGGCGGCAAAGGCGCCCTCCCGATCCCGAAGCTGGTAGCAGCTTACCGCCTCCAGCGCCTTCCCCTCGACCTTCCCCAGCACAAAGGCCCAGGGGCTGTTCCTGCTTTCCCAGTTTTCCAGAACCGCCAGCACCGCGGGGAACTTTTTTTCGGCAAAGTGGTATTTCGCCTTAACCAGGACTTCCAGGCCGTACGCGAGGGAATTGAGGTCGCTTTCCTCAAAATCGTTTTTCAGCCAGGGGGCGAGTTTGCCCGTTTGCCCTATATGGGCGTAGTACCAGCCGGTAAGGATATCGTAATTGGTAGAACGGGTCGGGTAAGCCAGCTCCTCAAGCAGGGTTTCCATTTGTTTTAACAGTTCTTCAATGGCCGGGTAATTCCCCTGGGCCGCCCTGATCCGCAAAAGGTAAAACAGGGCCCGGCTTTCGATCTCGTACTGCCTTCCCTGCCGGGCGTTCGGGAGGGCCCGGAGGACGAATTGTTCCGCCCCGGCGATGTCGCCCTTGTAAAAAGCCAGCTCCCCCCAGCAGAGATCGTCCATTCCCAGGGCGCAGCCTCCAAAGGTAACCGAAGTGCGGGGAACCATCGCGCTTATGGCCGCTATGTATTTTTCTATCTCCCCCGCCTCCTCGCTGTTTACCCGGCAGAGATAGGAACTCAGGGGCATCACCGACATGGGGGGGCCGACTTCAAAGGGGTTCAGATCATAGTAATACTTGGCCTTTTCAAAATAGCGGATGTAGTCATAGTCCCGGGTATAGGGGCTGGTGGTATGGCCGACGAATCCCAAAAGATTGTAACAACCCGCCAGGCTCCGGTACGCGATGGGAGAGGGGGTCTGGGATTCCAGTTTTGCGATAACCGTGTTCAACTCTTCCCTGGACTTGTCGAACATCTCAAGGGTCAGGTACATCCCGGTACGCTGTACGTGGGCGTGGGGAATTTGGCCGTAAATTTCCGCCGGCGCCCGTTCCATAATGTCCAGCACTATCCGGGCGATCCGGTTCGGCAGTACCGCGGGCATGGTGGCGATAACGCCGAGCAGCCGCTCGTAATCCCCGGCCTTCTCGTAATAGTTGATGGCGTCCATCTTCTGGCCGTTGGCCGCGCACCAGGCGGCGGTCTTGTGCCAGAGGTCTTTTTTGTCGTATTCCGTCAGTTCGTCCTGCCTGCCCTTGAGGTAGTCGAGAAAGAGCTGGTGGATATGGTAGACGTTGAGATAGGTATCGAAACGGATAAAGGGATCGGTCTTCTTTACCTGCTCGATAACCGAAGGATCCTCCGCCAGCCCTTCCAGCAGATCCGGAACCAGCTGCTCGATGAGGGACAGCTTTATCAGAAAGCGCTGCACCGGAAGGGGCAGGGGCGCCATGATCTCGCTGCCAATCAGCTTGAAGATGTTGGATCTGAGCGCGTGGTTCACGTAAGCGCCGCCGGAAGGGACGTTTCTCAGGGAAAGGCCCGCCAGATGTATGGCAAAGGCCCAGCCTTCGGTGTCGTGGTAGATAGAAGAGACGGCCTGGGGCGGCGGGTCGATGTTTTGGATGCGGAAATACTCCACCATCTCCTCCCGGCTAAAGCGGAGATCGTCCTCGGTAATCTTCCCCACAAGCCCTTTGGACGCGAGATTTTCCAGATTGATGGCGGGCTCGGTGCGGGATATAAGAATGGAGGTGATGCTGGGAAAGGGGGAATTGATGGAGCGTTCCAGGAAGCGCAAAACCGCCTTGTCGTGGAGAAGGTGAAAATCATCGTAGACGAAAATGTATTTTACATCGGTCCGGGTTTCCTCATGAGGAATGGACACGTAACGCTCAAAATCCCGTTCCGTTTCGGGGAAATTGGTAAACGCGAGCCTTTCGGCCGCCTTTCTGTTGCCGCCGGAGATCCCGGCGATAAAATTTTCCCAAAAACGCTCGCCGATATTGTCCCGTTCGGAAAGCTGCAGCCAGCCGGTCAGGGCGGGGTATCTGCGGACAAAGGAGTAGACTGCCTGGGTTTTCCCGTAGCCCGCGCCGGCGCAGACGACAACCACCGATTTTTGCACCGCCTTTTCCAGCAGGCGGTCTATCTGGGGACGTTTCAGATAGATCTGGTTCCCCCGGGATATGGGCACATTGCTATGAAAAGATTGTTCCGGCATTTTTTGACCTGTAAGTTCCTTATGAAGCCCGGCTTGCCCCTTCAGAACCCGCCGTTCGAAAGAGCGCGCGCAACTTATGAATTTTTTACGGAATACTGTATTATTTTAATAATAATCCCCCCGATCCGGATCTGTCAATGAGCGGGATCTCTTGCCGCAGGCTGCTGAGGCTGAAATGCCCGGCAGGCCTGCCGGCTTGCCGGGTTGTGATGAGGATCGGGGTTTTGGAACAGCCCCGGGTTCCCGGGCTTCCTTTAAGCCGTTTCCTTTAGGCCGCCGAACTCGGGCTCGCTTTGCAGCGCGGCGTTACAGTGTTCGGCAATCAGGGCGAACTGGGGGGCCAGATCCCGGAACAGGTCTACCAGGATCGGGTCAAAATGCTTCTCCCTGCCTTCAAGGATTATCCGCTCCGCCTCGCCGGTGCTGAAGGGCTGTTTGTAGGGCCGGAGGGCGATAAGGGCGTCGTAGACATCGGCAATGGCCATAAGCCGGCCCTGGAGGGGGATGTCCGTGCGTTTTAAGCCCCGGGGGTATCCTGAACCGTCCCATTTCTCGTGGTGGGTTCCGGCGAAAATTTTCGCGTGGCGGAGAAAGTCCTTTTCCGAGGTTGTTTTCATAATGCCCTCGATGGCCGCCTCGCCGATAGAGGCGTGCCGTTTCATTACAGCGAATTCCTCGGGGCTGAGTTTCCCCGGCTTGTTGAGGATGGCGTCGCTGATGGCGATCTTGCCCACATCGTGGAGCTGGGCGGAGGGAATAAGGAATTCCACATTCCAGGACGAGACCTCCTCCCAGTAGATCTCTTCATCCAGGAGTTTGTCCACCAGAAGTTTCAGATAACTCTGGGTTCGTTCTATGTGCCCTCCGGTTATGTCGTCCCGGAATTCGACCATTTCCGTTACGGTGTTCAATATCGAATTCTGAAGCTCCACCACCTGCCTGGTCCGGATCTCCACCATCTGCCGCAAATTGTCGTTGTAGCCCTTTAAGGTGATTTGCTGGCGCCGGGCGAGCAGGTGGTTCTTTATGCGCTTTAGGAGCAGGGGAGGGGAGAAGGGCTTGTGGATGTAATCCGCGGCTCCCAGGTTCAGCCCTTCAAGCTCGCTGCCCGGATCGTTCCTTGAGGTAAGAAAGATCACCGGGATTTCGGCGGTTTTCTGTTCCGCCTTGAGTTTTTTTATCGCCTCGTAACCGTTCATTTCGGGCATCTCGATGTCCAGAAGGATCAGATCCGGGTTTACCCTTTCAAGGATCTCGAAGAGTTTGTGCCCCGAGGGTATGGGGAAAATATCGTAGTTATCCTTCAGGATGGTTTTTCCGGCTGTAAGATTGGACATGTTGTCATCCACCAGAAAAATTCTTTGCCGTTCGTCTTTCATAATCGCTCCTCTTTTTTAAGCTATGTCTTCCGCCTCGAAAGGCAGGACATTTTCCTCCTCGCCGGGAATAAGCCACCCGGTTATTTCCTCAAATTCCGACTTGTCGATCTGCTCCCGCAGCCAGATCACCAGATCCGTGTTCGACAGGTAACTGTAGCGCTCCAGCTCTTCCATGGCCCGGTCAAGCCCGCCGATATCGTAATTTTCCGCCGCCTTCCGGATCTTCGCCAGCAGGATCGGGTCCGGGGCCGGCTTCAGGGGCTTTTGCCGCTTTTCTTCCAGGCTGTCGATGAGCGCGGTAAGATCGGCGATGAATTTCCCTGCCGCTTCTATAAAGTTCCCGTTTTCGGCCTCCACAAAGGCCATGTTTCCCTCCTTGGCCGCGTGTTCCAGCGCTTCCGCCTGCCGCCCGATTGGATCCGCGGCTATGCCGTAGCTGGAGCCCTTAATGCCGTGCACGGTAATGGCGTAGTCTTCCGGCGCCCCCACGATCCGTATGGCCGAAAGCAGGGACGGGGTGTGGGCCGCGTAGGAACACAGACAGTCCAGGTAGGAGCTCCCGTCCCCCCCGAAACGTTCGAGCCCCTTTTCCGCGTCAAGGCCTTCCACCGGGCTTGCCAGGATCGTTTCCGCCAGGCGGCGGGCGTCCGTTTCCTCCGGGCTGTACAGCATTTCTATATCCTGCTCGCCCTCTTTTTCCGCCGCGTTCTGCCTTCCCTCCGTCATAAGGCTTTCCTTGTCGATGCCCAGTTCCTTCTCCGTCTCCTTGTCCCGCACCCAGCGGTTAATGGAACTGTTCAGCTTCATAATATCAATGGGCTTGGTCAGAAAGTCCTGGAAACCGTTGTTGAAGAACAGTTCCTCGTTGCCGATAATCGCGTTGGCCGTAAGGGCGATGATGGGCACGGTTCTGGCGTAATCGCTGTCTATTTCGTTCCTGATGATCCGTGCCGCTTCGATGCCGTCCATGCCGGGCATCATGTGATCCATGAAGACGGCGTTGTAGCGGGGTTCCCCCTTCCGTATCAGATCGATTGCCGCTTTTCCGCTGGTAACGCAGTCCACCGTCATGCCGTAGGGCTTCATGATTCCCCGGGCCAGATCGAGGTTGGTGCTTACGTCGTCTTCCAGCAGTTCCTTGGCGTAGGGAATATAGAAGCGTACCAGTTGTTTGTTCCGATCCTGCCGGGCCATGGTATAGCGGAACTCTTTAAGGTTATCGGCAAGAGCTTTGCCGATAACGGCTTCGCCAACAAAACCCTGGAGAACCCGGACGGTAAAGACGCTTCCCTTGCCGTATTCGCTTTCCATAGTGATAGTGCCGTTCATCATCTCTACTATCCGTTTGGTAATGGCGAGCCCCAGGCCGGTTCCCTCAATGTGGCGGTTGCTCTTGGTGTCCACCTGGTTGTAATCGCCGAATATTTTGTCCTTGTCCTCCTCCCGTATGCCCACGCCGGTATCTGAAACGCTGGCGCTCATCCACACCCCCGCGCTGTCCCGCTCGCAGCGGATACGCAGGCTTACTGTTCCCTCCCTGGTGTATTTAAAGGCGTTGGAGAGAAGGTTGTTGAGCACCTGCTTTATCCGCAGCTCGTCGCCGAAAAGCCGGGCGGGCAGGTTTTCGTCAATATCCAGCTTAAAGATGATGGGCTTGCTGCCGATGCGCACGATGTTGAGAACCACCGTATCGTTCAGCAGGCTGGGCATATCGTAGTTCACCGGAACCAGCTCGAATTTTCCCGATTCGATTTTGGAGATATCCAGAATATCGTTGATGAGGCCCAGAAGAGTTACGCCGGAACTGTAAATTTTTTCAAGGCTTTCCCTGGTCTCGGCGGAATACACAACCCGCGTTTCCCCTTCCTTTCCCAGTTCCATCTCGGAAAACCCGATGATGGCGTTAAGGGGGGTGCGCATCTCGTGGCTCATGTTGGCAAGGAAATGGCTTTTCGCTTCCGACGCGGACTCCGCCAGCAGGGCGAGTTCCTCCATTTTTTCGTAGGGGCGGGAAATAAAGCCCGCCGCGAAGAAGGCGGCAAGGAGCCCCAGCCCGAGGAACACCCCGCCGGAAATCAGGAAAGACCGCACCACCTGGGAGACGGGGCTTTCCACGATGGGGCAGGCCACCCCCAAAGACCAGCCGTCGGTTCCCTGAATAGGCCGGTACGCGCAGATCCGCCTTACCCCGCTGTAGAAATACTCTCCCGTCCCCGTTTCCCCCCTGGCCATGCGGGAAAAAACTTCCCCTATCTGGAGGTGCCCGCTTTCCGTTTCCGCCATCTTAATGTAGTTAACCCGATCAAAGACGAGCTTGGGCCGCATGTTGGCGATCATCACCCCTTCGTGGTCAATAACAAAGATGTTTCCCGTGTTCCAGATTCTGAACCCCGACAGCACATCGCTTATCACCGTTCCCGGCAGGCTGGCCACGATAAGCCCGCCGTCTTCCAGGGGCACCCAGAACCGCATGATAAAATCCCCGTGATTGTTAAACTGGGTGGTGCTCATTACCTCTTCGCCCCGGACGGCCCGCCGGGCGTTTTCTGTTTCGGCAATCGCGGGATTCGGCGGTTTGACGCCGTAGGCCAGCATCCTGCCGTCCTCGCCTATCAGCCCTATGGTTAGATAACCCAAATCGGCGCTCTCCTCCAGCAAAACTTTCCCGATTTGTTCATCGTCCAGGCCGCGGCATTTTTCCGCGACAAGCCGCATATCGGCCCGCAGACGGGCTACCTTCTCCGCAACAAGCTGTTCGGCAATGGCCGCCGATACCGCCATGTCGTTTTCAATGGTTTTTATAAGATTGCGGCGGGTCAGGCTTATCCCGATAATCACGCTGGCCGTGGTCATTCCCACGATTATTGCCGAGATGACAGCGATAACCTTGATACGAATAGACAGCGACATAACAACCTCCTCTAAGAACGAAACATCACCAAAAGTTCCAGACCCCCCGCGGGCGGAGCTTTGAAGTTTCTCTTGATTCAAATGTTAGCGCTGTCTTTTTGAACGAAATACACCTAAAAAACAAAAAAAATTAATTTTTTCAAAAATTTATTCATAACCTGAGCGCGCCTGTTCAGTCACGGCAGGTTTCAGGGCTTTCCCTGTTTCACCCGCGCTTTGCCGCGGCTTCAATGGCGGCCCTGGCGTATTCGCTGTTCAGGGCTACCTGATCGGATTCCCTGGGGTACATGCCCACGTTTACCGCGTCCGTATCCTTGATGTTCCCGAAGGCCTCGAAGAAGGCCGCCTTAACCGTTTCCTGGCTCTGGCAGCGCCGGGTAGCCCCCAGTATCTTGAAAGCCAGGCAGGGCTTGTCTGCCGAGCGGATCGTTTTATACATAAGGGGTATGTCGCTTTCAAAAAACGGTTCCTCCGCATTGGCCTTTCCGGTAATAGAGCTGCTAACCCGGTCTATGCGGCTGATGTTGTAGACGCAGGCCATGTAGAAATCTACATCCCAGCGCTGTTCTTCGGCGTATTCGATGACCGCCGGCATGTGGGTGCCCAGACCCGCCGGGAGGCCGGTTCTGCGGATCAGCGCCAGGCGTTCCTCTATCTCTTTGTAGTTCCCCGCTTTGAAGAGGGTGTCGGTTACGGTTCCGTGATGGTATATGGCGGCAGCGCCGGCTTCGGCCATCTGCCGGACATTCCCCTCAAAGGAGCCGGATTCCGGCGTGGTCTGGGCGATCCAGTGCATATTCCCCCCTTCGGCCCTGAATTCCCTGAGGATCCTGATGATGTGCTTGTCGCCCCGGAGCTGCGCGGTGTTGATGCCGCATTCCATGCAGCGGAACAGGGTTTCCTTGATCCTGGCGCAGGTAAAGAAATCCAGCATTTCGTTGTCCATCTGGCGGCTTACATGGGAATTGCCGCTGAAGGGGTTCCCGCCTATCACCAGGCGGCTTATCCGGGCATTGCCCAGGCTGACTAAGGGGAGCATATGTTTCCTCCTAAAGGGAGTTTCCCAAACTTTCAGCTTTTGGGAAAGCCCCCTGCATTAACCGGAAAAAGCGGGCTTTGGCCGCCTTTTCAAGCGCGTTTTCCAAACCGGCCGGGTTTCGGGAAACGCTCAAATCTTGCCGCAAAATTTCGGGGCCCTTTTAAAGCCCCCGGGCTCCGGTGGCGTTGAACCATGAATTCCAGTGATCCACCCCGTAATAGAGGATCATCACCGCAAGCACCGCCTTTGACAGGGGTATATAAATCCGGAACAGGATGCTTATCTGGCTGGCGCCGTCAAGCTTGGCGGATTCTTCCAGACTGTCGGGAATGCCCATAAAAGCGGTACGCATAATGAAAAGGTAGAAGGTGTTTATCGCGTTTGGTATGATTACCGCCCATATTTTATCGGTCAGACCCAGGCTGTCGATATTCAGGTATACCGGAATCATGCCGCCTGAAAAGAACATCGATTATTATTAACAATTGAGGCTTCCCCAAAATCCGGCTGGTTTTGGGAAAGCCTCGGTTTTGAAACAATTACAAAGGCGCTTCCCCGGCGGCCCACCTGTCCCCCGACGGGCAGGGGCAGCAGGCCTGCTTTGCCCGCGCCCGGAAGCGGACAAAGCAGCCGCACCAGGCGCAGAGCAGCCCTTCCCGCAGGCCGGAACAGGAGGCGCAGCAATCAAGCCGCGCCTGATACGTTTCGTCGCTGGCCCGGAGGGAAGGGGCTATGGGGATTGCCGCCGCTATCTCCGCGGCCTGCGCGGGGCTCATGAGCCCTGCGCCTTCCCCGCAGCGGGGGCAGCGCGGCCCGGGGCCGGTCACGCCAGTTCCAGGGTTACCAGCGATTTGGGCGGGAGTTCCGCCGTAAGGGTGCTGCGGGAAACGGAGGCGCCCGAATAGTCTTCCGGCGTTACGGCGCAGGGGTTTTCGAAACTATTGTGATCCTGCATCTTTTCCGACGTGATGATCCGCCCCCTTATCCGCGCCGCGCTGATGTTCCAGCCCCGCATCTCAATGCTCAGCGCCTGTTCTTTCACCGGGTCGGCATTGGTAAGGGAAATGTGGATCCGATCGGCGCCGTCAATAGAAGCGCTGGCGCTGACAGCGGGAATACCTTTTACCTCCTCGCTTTCAACATAGACCGGCAGTTTCACCGCGTCCTGGTGAACCTGGTACATGTCGAAGGCATGGTAGGTCGGCGTAAGGATCATCTTTGCGCCTTCCGTAAGGATCACTGACTGAAGAACGTTGACGGTCTGGGCGATGTTCGCCATGCATACCCGCCCGGCGTGGTTGTTAAAAATATTGAAGCTGATCCCCGCCGTAAGGGCGTCCCGCAGGCTGTTCTGCTGATAGAGGAAGCCGGGGTTTGTCCCGCGCTCCACGTCAAACCAGTTCCCCCACTCGTCCACCGCCAGGCCCACCCGGCGTTCCGGGTCGAACTCGTCCATGACGGCCTCATGCTTGCGTATCAGTTCCTCCATGCGGGCGGCTTTCCGCATGGTAATGAACCATTCGGCTTCCGTAAATTCAACGGCGGCCCCCTTGCGATCCCTTTCGCTGAAGGGAACGGTGTAGTAGTGGAGGGAAAGGGCGTTCATGTATCTGCCCGCCTTTTCCATCAGCACCCTGGTCCAATGGTAATCGTCGGAATTCGGCCCGCAGGCGATTTTGTAAGGCTGAACCCCGCCGTAAGCGCGGGTATAGGTGGCGTAACGGCGGTAGTTATCGGCGTAGAATTCGGCGCTCATACGCCCGCCGCAGCCCCAGTTCTCGTTGCCTATGCCCCAGAAACGGACTTTCCAGGGGCCGGCGGCGCCGTTTTTTTCGCGGAGTTCCGCCATGGGGCTGAGCCCGTCAAAGTTGCAGTACTCCACCCATTGGGAAAGCTCCTCTACCGTGCCGCTTCCCACATTGCCGCAGATGTAGGGCTCGCAGCCCAACTGCCCGCAGAGATCGAGAAATTCATGGGTACCAAAACTGTTGTCCTCGGTAACCCCGCCCCAGTGGGTGTTGATCATTTTCGGCCGCCCGGCACGGGGGCCGATGCCGTCTTTCCAGTGGTATTCGTCGGCGAAGCAGCCGCCGGGCCAGCGCAGGTTGGGAATCCGGATGCGCCGCAGCGCCGCCACCACATCGTTCCTGATCCCCCTGGTGTTGGGGATGGAAGCGGCGGCCTCCGGATCGTTCCCCACCCAATAGCCGCCGTAGATACAGCGGCCCAGATGTTCGGAAAAGTGCCCGTAGATGTGCCTGCTTATTCTAACATCCCCCTCCTGGGGTTTAACCACAATCCTGTTCACGATTTACTCCTTCGGTACCTGTTTTGGAACAAACTCAAGCGCTATTGACTAACAAAAATATACCCAATAGCCTAATGTTTCAAGGAAGCCGCGGGCCCGTAGTCCGGGCCCGTAACGCGTCTCCGTGAGGGGCCGGCTCTGTTTAAAAGGGGATAAGGGGGGCTTATGTTCGCGCTTAACACGGATTACAACGGCGAAAGCCGGAACACAGAAAAGATACGGCTGACTCTTTCGGACATTGCCGGGGCGGGTTTCAGCCATGCCCACTGGTGCCACGAATGGAGAGGCCTCTATCTTTATTCCGTCCACGAGATGCGGCAAATAAAAGAATGGCTGGAGGGGCTGGGCCTGGAGGCTAAGGGCATACACGCCTCCTCCGGGGAAATCAAGGCTCATCACGCGAACGGGCGGGATTTTGAGCGGGAAAGGGAGAATCTGAAAGATTACGTTTCCCAAAACGAGCGCAACCGCCTGGCCGGGGCGGAGCTTATAAAAAACCGGATCGACCTGGCCGCGGAACTGGGAACCGGGGAAATAGTGCTGCACCTTCCCCTGCCTTACCGGATCTTCGAAAACGACCCTTCCTTTAAGGAAAAATTCTACGACGCCGCCTTTAGATCCTTTGACGGGCTTAAAGATTACTCTCTTGAAAAGCGGGTGCGGATCTGCATAGAAAACCTTCCGGACTGCCCGGAAAGCTTTCAAACAGAGATGTTCGACCGCCTTTTTGCCCGTTACGAGGGGGCTTTTATGGGGCTCTGTTTCGACACGGGCCACGGGAACATCACTTCCCGGGACTGCCTCCACTTTGCCCGGCGCTATACGGAAAGGCTCTTTATCACCCATATCCACGACAACCAGGGCGGCAGCGACGAACACCTTATCCCCTTTGAGGGAACCTTCAATTGGGAGGGCTTCGCGGAGCTGCTGGTAAAGTCCCCCTACAAGCCGCCCTACCTTTTGGAGTTAAACGCGCAGGGCAAGGGCGGCGAGGTTTTCTTCCGGAAAGCGCTTGAGGCGGGCCGGAAATTTCACGCCATGGCGGAGCGGTACGGAGGGTAGCCCCGGCCTCCGGCAAGTAAAGCCGGGATCCGGAAAGCCCGCGCTTTAACAGGTAAAGCGCTTGATAGACCGGATCTCCTCAAGAAGTTCCGGGGGAAGAACAAGATCCGCCGCGGGGAGGGTTTCCTCAAGCTGCCCCGCCGAACTGAAAGAGGCGATGGGCACGGCGGGGAAATCCTGGTTCATTACGTAGGCCGAAACCAGGACCGCGGCGGCGCGGCCAAGCTCCTTCTCCCAGCCCCTGAGCTTTTCCAGGAGTATCCGGTTTGGTTCGTTGTCATAAACCGCCCGGGCGGAGGGGGAAAGGGGCTGTTCCCGGAGTCTTTTGGAGAAATAGCCGCCGGAGGAGGAGGTGTAGGCCATGACGGCCTTCTTCGTCCTCCGGTGAAAAGCGTATATCTCCTTATCCATGACCACCAGGGTCTTGTCGGAGATTGCCTGGGTGTTCAGATCCGCCAGCCCCCAGCGTATCTGGTTGCAGACGAAGCCCTCGCAGCCCAGGCCGGCGGCAGCCCTGCCCGCTTCCTCAATCCGCTCAAGTTTCCAGTTGGAACAGCCGTAGCTCCTTATTTTCCCCTCTTTCCTGAAGCTTTCCAGCGTCTGGAGGATCTCCCCGGCCGGGCGGGAAGGATCGTCCCGGTGGAGGAAGTAGAGGTCGATATAATCGGTTCCCAGGGCCCGCAGGCTCTCCTCCAGGTCGGAACGGATGTCCGCCGGATCCATCCGGGGGATATGCATGGTTTTAAGATCCGGGTGGGCCCCCTTGGTGGAGATAACCATCCGATCCCTCAGCTTCCGGTCTTTAAGCCAGGCCCCTATGGTCAGCTCGCTGGCCCCATGGCCGCCGGGAATCCAGTCCGCATAGACCCGGGCGGTATCCACAAAGTTCCCGCCCCGGTCGAAGAAAAGATCCAGCTGCCCGCGGGCTTCTTCCCGGGAGAGGCGGGCGCCGAACTGGCCGCCGCCCAGGCAGAGTTTTGAAACTTCCGGGCCGCCGGGAAACAGGGTAACGTAATTCATGATGCCTCCTTACATGGCTTCTAAAAAGGGTATACAGACCAGTTCCAGGGCGTCTTTAAGAACCCGGAGAACCGCCCGGCTCAAGGCCAGCCGCGCCCGGGCCAGGCCGGGCTTTTCCGCGTTTAAAACCGGGCAGTCGTGGTAGAAACGGCTGAAACATTTGGAAAGCTCGTAAAGGTAAGATGCCAGGAGGGAAGGATCCATCCCCGCGGCGGCGGCGGCCACCGTTTCCGGGTAGGCGGCCAGGGACTTGAGCAGTTCCCACTCGGCGTCCCCGGCGAGAAGCGCCGGATCATAGCGCTCCTCCGGGGATTCGCCCCGCGCGAGGGCGTTGCGGAGCAGGGCGGATATCCGCGCCCCCATGTACTGGAGGTAGGGGCCGGTATTACCGTTGAAAGAAAGGGATTCTTTGGGATTGAAAAGCATGTCTTTCGCGGGGGAAACCTGGAGCAGGAAGTAATGGAGCGCCCCAATGGCTATCTTTTCCGCCACCGCGCCGGGGTCTCCCACATCCGCTTCCCGCTCCTTCTCCCGAATCTCCTCCCGGGCCATGGCGTTAAGGCTGTCGATAAGATCGTCCGCGTCCACCACCGTTCCCTCCCGGCTCTTCATCCTGCCTTCGGGCAGGTTCACCATGCCGTAGGAAAGGTGGTAAAGGTTCTTTGCCCAGTCGAAACCCAGCTTGCCCAGGATGGCGAAAAGCGTCTTGAAGTGGTACTGCTGTTCCGATGCGGTTACGAAAACCATCCGGTCGAAGGGCCAGTCCCGGCGGCGGTAAATGGCGGTGCCGATGTCCTGGGTAATGTAGATGGAAGTCCCGTCCTTGCGGAGAAGGACTTTTTTCCCCAGCTTTTCCGCTTCCAGATCGATCTGCACCGAACCGTCCGCCTCCCGGTAAAAAACGCCCTTTTCCAGGCCCCTGAGGATCTCGTCCCTGCCCAGCAGGTAGGTCTGGCTTTCAAGGTAGTACTGATCGAAGGAGATCCCGGTACGGGCGTAGGTTTGCTTTATCCCTTCCACGGCCCAGCGGTTCATCTTCTCCCACAGGGATACGGTTTCCCTGTCCCCGGCCTCCCATTTGCGGAGCAGCTCCCGGGCCCGGAGCGTAAGGGGGGCCTGATCCTCGGCTTCCTTTTTGTCCAGCCCCTTTTCCTTTACCAGGGCTTCGGCCTCCTCTTTCTGATCCTGGCTGAAGCGCACATACCAGTCCCCCACAAAACGGTCGCTCTTGACCCCTTCGGATTCGGGGGTCTTGCCCTCCCCCTGTTCCTTGTAGGCCAGCATGGATTTGCAGATGTGGATGCCCCGGTCGTTTAAGATACAGACCTTCCGCAGTTCCGCGCCGCAGGCGGCGAGGATCCGGGAAACGCTCTCCCCCAGCACGTCGTTACGCAAATGCCCCAGGTGGAGGGGTTTGTTGGTGTTGGGGCTTGAAAAGTCCACCATGATCCGGCTGCCCGCGAGGGTTCCGGGCCTGCCGAAACCGAAGGCCGCCCCCTCCTCGCCGAGGATCGCCGAAAGCAGCTCCCCGGCAGCAAGGGCCCGGTCAAGCCGGACATTCACGTAGGGGCCCTCCGCGCTAAAGCTGCCGGCCGCCCCGTCCCCTTCCCCGGTTCCGTCCGCGGCCAGGGCGGAGACAAGCAGGGCGGCACTCTGAGGCGGGGCCTTGCGCAGCAGCTTCGCGTAGCCGAACATGGGAAAACCCAGATCCCCCAGTTCCGGCCTGGGCGGAAGCTCCGCGATAACCCGGGCAGGCTCAACAGTCCCGGATATTCCCGCGTCTTTCAGCAGGGTGTTCAAGGCTCGGGCGATCCGCGTTTTCCAGGGTTTCTTAAAATCCCGCATAGTCCATCCTTTTTAGCGCAAACTTAGGGTTTTTCCAAGGCTGAAATTTTGGGAAGCTCCGCTGCACCGCTCAGGCGCCGCGCGCTACCTGGGGCCGGCATGTTCCATCACATCGATATTGCCAAGCAGATTAAGGGCGTCCTGGAACAACTGGACTGCCGAAATAATCCGGTTAATAAGATCCGGCTCCCGCTCTTTAATGTCCTCAAGGTTGGAGAGGGAATCGTATTTGGCCCCCGGTTCCCTTCTCGCGATTCCGCCGAGCAGGGAAACAAGGCTGTTCATGGCTTCCCTGGCCCGGCTGAGGATCCGGCCGGCCTCTCCGGCGGCTTCCTCCAGCGCCATCTGGATCTTCCGCCGCTTTGCCGGGAGGGAGGACATATCCTGCTTTGCCAGGGCGTAGCGTTTCCCGTACTCCCCCCCGGGCTCCAGCTTGGCGTCTATTTTTCGTATATCCCCGGCAAGATTGGAAAGGGTATCGCAGGCTTCGCTAAACTCGGCGTGGTTTTCCCGCCTGAAAAATACGCCGTCCTCCAGGATACACTGCAGAAGCCGGTTAATGCCGGCCGCAAAGACCGTCTCGCGGAAGGTGAGGAGGAAAGAAAGGGCGAAGGCGCCGGGAACCGGCACCCCCTCGGGGTTGGTTTCGGACAGGGCGTTTTTCAGCAGCAAAAGCTCTTTACCCCCGAAGAATCCCTCGAAAAGCTTGAGCGTCTCCTCGCGCCGGCGCCTCAGATTGTATACGGCAAACTGTTCCTCGATGTGATGCCGCCAGTAGTCCCGGTACACGGCAAACCAGTCCTCCCCTCCCGATATAGCCTTGGGGCAGAGGCTTATATCCCGGTCGGCGTAGCGGAGCAGCGAATTCAGGGGAACCTGCCTGTTGAAGTTCCGGACGGTCTCCAGGGCCTCTTCCGCGCGGCCGAGAAGGTTCTTGATCTCGGCATCCATATCGAAATCCGGCCCGGCGGATCTTTCCTGGAGGATAAAAATGAAAAGCGATTCCAGCAGGGCCAAATTGGGGGGCGTCCGCAGGGAAAAGAGGATGTTGTTCAGCGTTTTCAGCATGTCCTTGACCGCAAAGACGGAACAGACCATCTCCTTCCCCCCGGAATCGCTTCCGAAGGCCCCGAGCACCCGGTCGTACAGAAAAGAGGCCAGCTCTTTAAGGCAGAACAGAGACCGGGCGTCGAAGTACATAACGCGCCGCTGGTTTTCGCTTATGCCGGAAAGGATATCCTCCATGGCGTGAAGGGCAAGCTGGCGGGCCTCCGGCTCCGGCCTGCGGGGGTTCTTTCCCTCCGCCTGTCCGGGCAGGGTTTCGGTTTCCAGACGGCGGTGGATATCCTGCATCTCCAGGGAGCCGAGAAAAGCGTAAAAACTCCCCCGGTCTTTGTTGACGCTTACGTCCAGGGCGTCGAAAAAAAACCGCACGTCCGTTTTCAGGTTTTCAAGCAGATTGTAAAACTCGTTAAGCAGCAGGTTCCGCTGCTGGTCGAAAAGCCGGGGATACCCGGCGGCTATCTCCCGGCCCAGCTTTCCAACCCGGCCCTCCCGGAACAGTTCCTTTGAGGGCCTGTTTTTAAAAAAACTCAGAATAAAGTAAAAAAAGCGTTGGTACCAGGGCAGGAGGGCGTATTGCCCCTCAAGACCGGAATTCTCGTCCTTTTCTTCCGCTTCCGCGGCGTAGAGGGGTTCGGCGGACATGCCGGATTGGGATCTAAGCTTCTCAAGAAATTCATGCCGTTCTTCCAGGCTTAAACGAGTGGCCAGGCGTCCAAGGGTATCCGAATCGGGCATATATCAACTATACGTCCGGCCCCGAACCAAGATCAACGGGCCGCGGGGGATTTGCGAACCCCGGAACCCCGGCGGGGGATCCGGAATTTTCCCGCGGCCTTTCCCGGCCTTCGCGGGTTCCCTCAGGTGTCCTGCCAGGGCGGGCTGCCCGCGGAATCCCGTTTGGAAAAAATATTCCGCCGTACGCGCCCTTCGCGCCGTACCGGGCAAAGGCTCTGCCGATCGGCGCCCCGGCCGTACCGTATTTCTTTCGAAGGGCGACGGTTTCTACGGAGTCCCGGTACAGGGCCGCGAAGCCGCCCTTTTTGTCAAAATCTTCGGCGCAACCCGTTTGAATTCCCCCGCTTTACATTTACGAGACTTGTTTAAAAACTTCAGCTTTTAAACAACAGCCGCTTAACGACAGCAAAATGCGGAACATTTTGCAGGGCTTGTTCGAGAACCAGCCGGGTTCTTGAACAAATCTACTATACGATGGTATCCCCTAAATCAACATACCTCGCCCTGAAGGGCGAGGTTGTTGATTTCCGGCATTTTTCGGGTCCAATACCCAGCCGGGATTTTCGCCTATGGCGTTTCCGGAGATCCCCTCAAAGTGAACCGCGAATGCAAGCTCCGCGTTTTGAGCTATCTGTTTCATCTTAGTTGACTTTGCCCAGGTTGTTACATAAAACACGCCCTCTTCATAGTAGGCGTCCGCATCGCGAACGTAGGGGCGGGGTTTTCCCCCGGCGCCGGGTTCCAGCGCGATAGTCGCAAGGGAGATGACATTATCCTTGCCCTTGCCGCAGCTTTCCTCGATTAATTTTAATCCCTCTTCATACCTGCCCATGCGTAAGCCCTCGTAAAAATATTTTGCCGTGTCTCGTCCCGGCAACTTTCCCTTTCCTGTTCGATGCCTTCATGCTTCCTGTATATACAAAAACAGGAATGGTACTCTTTGCCGTCTTGCCCGCCGATCAGCGGCTTTTCGCCAATCAGGCCGCAAGAGACCGCAGCGCGCATAAAAATCCCGGGCTTCCCGGCGAAACAATCCGGTTGTTCCGGTAATTGTATTGTTCAGCGTCTATCCGCAAATACACTGGACTTGTTCAATAACCCGGTTGGTTATTGAACAAGTCCTTGTAAAATGCTCCGCATTTTGCTGTTTTTTAGCGGAAGTTGTTTAAAAACTGAAGTTTTTAAACAACTCTAATACTATGTTTCCCCCTTCTTTTTTCCTTCCTTCTTCGCCTTTGTGCGCCTTCGTGGTTACAAATTCTTCATTCCATATGAGAGTTTGCAGGGTATTAGTATGGATGCGATAGGCCCTGTTGGCGCGAAACCAAGCGGGCCCTGAACGGTCAGATTCCGGGCTTCGCGGAATAAAAAGCGATGCTCCGTGCCCGCCCGCGTCGCCCGCGGGTGTTTTGAAATTTGGAA
>JAIRRU010000169.1 GCA_031255815.1 Treponema sp.
CCGGGAGATCGCCAAGTACCGTAGATAGCGCCCGGCGCTCCTGTCAGCGAATCCTGATCCACCGGTACTGCCAGCCCTCCATTTCCAGCCGGGGGCCGCAGTCCTCGCCCGAGACAAGATCCCTTCCCGAAAAACCCGTATCGATGCTGAGGGCCCTGCCGCTGACGTTTACCAGGGCCAGCACTCTTTCGCTTTCCCGGCCCCGCAGAAGGGCGAAAACCTCCGCCCCAAGGCGCAGAACCTGCTGGGGGCTGTTGGGATGAAAGGCCGATAGCTCCCGGCGCAGGCGGATGAGCGCCTTGTACCGGGAAGCGACAAGGCCGCGCAGGGACGCGGGATCTCCCAATTCGGAGCGGAGCCTTGGAAAGTCCAGCTTTTCCCGGTTGATCCGGCGTTTGATACCCGATTGTATATAGCCTTCCCTGTCCCCCCGGCTTCCCACGAGGCTGTGGTAATACACCGCCGGAAGCCCCATCATGGAGAGGAGCACGCACTGGGAGGCCATAAACTTCCGCGCCCTGGCCTCATCGTCTTCCACGTCGGCGGCTATGGCGTCAAGGTAGTTGATGTTGAGCTCGTAGGGATCCCGGCTTCCGTCGGGGAGGGTTCTGTAGCCTATCTCCCCCCCTCTGGCAAGGCACTCTTTTACCAGGAGATCCCGCTCTTCCCCGGAGAGGAGGCCCTCCACGGGCCGCAGCCCTATGCCGTCGTGGGAGGCCAGGAAGTTGAAGTAGGCCGTACCGGGAACGCTTGGCTCCAGGCCGGCGGCCCAATCGCTCAGGCGGGAAGCGTCTCCGGTAAGAAAGGAAAAGAGGGTCAGCGGCGGCAGGGGAAACTGGTAGACCATGGCGGCCTCGTCGTCACCCTTGCCAAAATAGCTGACATTGTCCTTGTGGGGGACATTGGTCTCGGTAATGATGGAACAGCCGGGCGCGCAGCTTTGCAGAACCGCCCGCATGAGCTTTACCATCTGGTGCACCTGGGGGAGGTGCATGCAGGACGTGCCCAATTCCTTCCAGGCAAAACCGATGGCGTCGAAACGTATAAACCGCGCGCCCCGGCAGGCGTAGAGCAGGAGGATGTCCAGCATCTCAAGAAGCACCCGGGGGTTCTTGTAGTTGAGGTCGATCTGATCCTCGCTAAAGGTGGTCCAGAGGTGCTTTGTTCCCTCCGCGGTTTCTACCGGCGTCAAAAGGGGCAGGGCCCGGGGACGGGTTACCAGGGAATAGTCGGCCTTAGGATCGGCAGTAATAAAGAAATCCTTGCAGGCCGGGTCTCCGGAAACGAAAGCCGCAAAGTAGCGGCTCTTGCGGGAGACATGGTTTATTACGGCGTCAAAAACCAGGCCGTAAGCGGCGCCCAGCTTCCCGATATCCTCCCAGCTTCCCAGGGCGGGATCGATTTCCCGGTAATCTATGACCGAAAACCCGTCGTCCGAGGAGTAGGGGAACATGGGGAGGAGATGTACAAGGCTGACGCAGCCCCTGAATTCCTCGTCCAGAAATTCCTTCAGGGTTTTTAATGGCGCTTCCCCTTCCCGGCGCAGGGCGTCGCCGTAGCTGATCATGAGCAGATCCCCCTGGTCTATCCAGGGATAACTGGGGAAGGGCTTCTTCTTCCATTTTTCCTCGATTAAGGCCCTAACCTGTTGAAACACCCTTTCATATTCGCCGGGGTACATCGCCCTGAGGCAGCTTTTTATCAAATCCATTTTATCATTCATCTTTCCCCCTCAGGCCCGGTGCAGAATAAGGGTGATAATCTTCCGGGGGGCGGCGCGGAGGGAAACTTTTCCGCCGCTCAGGGCCAGTTCCTCCCGGGGATTTTCCAGCAGATCCGCAAGGCTTACCTTTACCGTTCCCCGGCCCGGGCCGAAACTGAAGGGAACCGTCCCGCCGCTGTTGTTGAAAAGCCGCAGCACGAGGCCCTCCCCGAAGCGCCATTTCTTCAGGGCGCTCAGGCCGATCCGCTCATCGAGCCCGGAAAGATCCGGCATCAATTCGTTCCAACTCTTTTCCTCCCCCGGAAGGCCCCTGAGCACCGCGCAGCGCGGGGGGAAACGGTAGGCTTCGGCATGAAGAAGAATATTATCCGTGTCCGGCAGCAGGGCGTACTCAAAAACGTTCAGCCCCTTTTCCAGGGCGGCGGGGGTTTTGATGATCGGCGTGGTGCTGGCCTGGCCGTCCTGCCAGTTATGGGGAAGGCCGTGAAACATCCATCCGGTGCTGCGGAGCAGGGTCAGGTAGAGGGTCCGCCCCCCCTCCCGGGTCTTGACGTGGTATTCGGAAAGCCCCCGGCTGCTCAGGGCCAGGCTGCCCCCGGGGAAACGCAGGCCCGCGTAGCCTTCAAAGGCGCAGAGGACGGACTGGGTGGACTTGAGTTCCGGGCGGAAGCCGAACAGTTGATCCTTGTGGCTTAGTTCGTCAAAGGCGATCCAGGAAAAATCCCCGGCTTCTTCGGAGGGAACCGGAAAGGCGGCAAAGAGAATGTGATCCTCCGCCTGATTGTCGAATTCGGTACGGATTTCGATCAGGGGGCTTCCCCGGGAAAGGCGCACCAGGGTCTGGAAAACGCAGGAAGCGCGTTTCTTTTTTCTTCCCAGAAAATTATCGGCCGACCCGGCAGGGGGCCGCAGTTCGCCCCGGATCCGGAGTTCCGAAACCAGATCCGAGTTGGCGGCGACGGAGACTCCGGTAAGGACGGGGAACGTACATTCGTCCGCCAGGGGGGATACATGCTGGTAGCTGTCCCCCGCCTCCCCCCGGCTCAGCAGCAGGTTAAGCCCCGGATAGACCCGCCCGGTCTTCTTCACGCTAAGGCGGAGGCTGGTATCGCCCTGGACTTCGACGCGGCAGTATTCATTCTGAATCCAGGAACATTCGGGGGCCAGCCTGACCGCAAGCTCTTTCCGGCGGAATTCCCGCAGCCGGGAAGGCAGGATACGGTAGGCGTTCAGCGAAAGGGGCTTAAGATTCTCCGCCCAAAACCGTATCTTGAAACAGCGCCGGTACACCCGTTCCTTGCTGTTGTAGTCAAACTCTCTGGTAACCGTATCCCGCCTGCCGGAAACGTACTCCCACTCCAGCTGCTTTCCGTCCCCATCGGTAAGGGTAAAGTCCTGAACCTCTTCGTCCTCGATGCAGAGTTCGGCGTTGACGACCCCGGTATACACGGAGGCCAGGGGGTTAAACACCAGCAGCGCCGTTTCCTCTCCGGCGGGAAGGAACTTTTCCATGGCCGAAGAGGCGGTAAAGGCGGCGGCCTCGCGGGCGTGGCGCAGGTAGCCTTCGATGTCCCGTATCACCCGGTCGGAGGAACAGCCGCTCGCGCCGTCGTGGCCCAAGGCCTTCAGCAGGTCTTTCCAGGCGCAGTTGAAGATCCCCGCCGGGTATTCCCGGCCCCCCATCCAGAGCCAGGCGGCCAGGGGTTCGGCGTAGCGCAGCAGTTCCGCCTTTGCCTTGAAAAGGCGGCGTTTCAGGCGGTTTCTGGTTGAGGCCACGGCGGTGGGATCCGGCCCGGCGCGGAAATCCCGGAGTTCGCCGCGTATTTCCGTTAGAAGGGCGGGCGAGGCCTCCGCCCGCCGGGCCAGAATTTCGGCGTAGTCCTGGAGCCCGGCGTTCCTGATCGCGGCGCCCGGCAGGGCCTTCCGGGCTTCCCCGATGAGCGCCGGAAGTTCCGGATCCTGAAACAGGTGATCCGAACCGTTGATCAGGAGGATGCAGCCCAGGGCGCTGATGCTTTTTAAGGCCCGGTAGGCCTCAAGGAAATGCTCCGCCGCGGGTTTTCCCAGCCTGCCCCAGCTTTTAAGGCTCCAGTAGCCCAGGGGCATATATTCCCCCGCCACCTTGCTGCCGTCCGGGGAGATCCACCAGAATTCCTTATGCCCCAGGGTCTTGAGATCCGTGCCCCGGAAGAGAAAGGCCGTGCCGATCCCTACACCCCGCAGGATCTGCGGCAGCTGGGAGACATGGCCGAAATTATCGGGCACATATCCGGCCCGGCATTTGCCGCCCATGCGGGAACAGAACTCGTCCCCGGCCAGGAAATTGCGGATAAGGGTTTCGCCGCCGGAAAGAAATTCATCGGGCAGATTGTAGAGGGGGCCGGGGAGGAGCCGCCCTTCCTGTACCAGTTTTCTGATACGGCCCTCATTTTCCGGGTAGGCTTCGAGGTAGTCTTCCAGCGCCACGCTCTGCCCGTCAAAGGTATAGCAATCGACAGTCCCCCCCTCAAGCAGGGGCAAAAGGCGGTTTACGAGTTCGCAGAGGCGGATGCGGAATTCGCCGAAGGTTCGGTACCATTCCCTGTCCCAGTGGGTGGAGGCGACAATAACAAGCTCCTCCGTTTCGGCGGCCCGGGTCATCGTATCCTTAGCCCCGAAGCGGGATCAAAAAACATGGCTTCCTTTACGCTCAAGGCCACCTTGGTGTTTAAAGGCAGTTCCAGGAATTCGGAACTGACGATTTTTATTTCCTCTCCCCCCAGGTGGGTAACCAGGATGGAATAACTCCCCTGGGGCTCGGTGAAATCGATCTCGCCGTCGCAGATCCAGGACTCCCCCCGCTCCATGCCCGGCGAAACCCCGAACAATTCGGGCCTGATGCCGAGGACGGCTTCTTTCCCCTCGTAGGGGGCCACGGCCTCCCGTAAGGAGGGGGGTATCCGGTAGCGGAAACCGGAGCAGAGGGCGCTCAGGCCCTCCCCGGTTTTTTCGATCTTTACGGTGAAGAAATTGGTGGGCGGGGTGCCGATAAAGGAGGCGACAAAACGGGTCGCGCTGTCCCGGTACACTTCCGCGGGGCTTCCGATCTGTTCTATCTTCCCCTGGTACATGACGATGATCCGGTCTGCCAGGCTCATGGCCTCGGCCTGATCGTGGGTAACAAAGATGGTGGTGGAATTTTCCTGGCGGTGTATCCGTTTCAATTCAGTCCGCATGGTTACCCGCAGTTTCGCGTCCAGGTTGGAGAGGGGTTCGTCCATGAGGAAGATCTTCGGCTTTACCACGATGGCCCGGGACACGGCCACCCGCTGGCGCTGGCCCCCGCTCATCTGCCGGGGGTAGCGATCCAGGAGCCCCTCGATGCCCGTTGCCTTGGCCGCGGCTTCCACCCGGCTTTTGATCTCCTCCCGCTTTACCTTTTGCAGTTTCAGGGGATAGGCGATGTTGTCAAAGACCGTCATGTGGGGCCAGATAGCGTAGCTCTGGAAAATCATGGACACCCCCCTGTCCTTGGGCTTCCTGTTCAATACGCTTTCGCCGTCAATAAGGATATCGCCCCCCGTAACATCCTCGAGGCCCGAGATCATGCGGATAGTGGTGGTTTTGCCGCAACCCGAAGGGCCGAGGAAGACGATAAATTCCCCCTTTTCGATGGACAGATTCATGTGGTTGACAATCAGGGGGCCGTCTTTGGAATAGCGTTTCTGTAAATCCCTTAGTTCTAAATAACTCATCATACCTCCAAAACGCAGAGGGGCCCGCGAAGCCGGGTTCCTACAGCTTGGCGCCTCCCCACATTTGATTGATGTACCGGCGGACAATAAAAGTAAACACCAGGGCGGGGATGATCAGAATAATGCTCCCGGCGGCGGCGTACTGGGTGCCGCTGGAAGTGGTTCCTATGGCCTTGTAGACCACCAGGGAGAGGGTTTGATTCCGGCTGGTCAGAATCAGCGCCGAAATAGTATCGTTCCAGGCAGTGTTAAAGGCGTACATGGAACTTGCCGCCAGGGCGGGAAAGGCCAGGGGCAGGGTGATGTGTATAAAGGTCTGGAAGGCGTTGGCGCCGAAGATAAGGCTCGCCTCTTCCAGTTCCCGGTTTATCCCCATAAAGATGCTTGAAGTGATCCACGCGGTAAGGGCGATGTTGGGAACCGAATACAGAAGGGCAAGGCCGAGCTGGGTATCGAAAAGGCCGAAACGTATAAGCTGCTTCGCCATGGGGATGGAAATTCCCACCACCGGGAACATGCGGACTACCAGGATCCCTACGTTGATCTTGTCCTTAAATTTAAAGTCGTAACGGGCCATGGCAAAGCCCGCCATGCTGCCCAGGGTCAGGGAAATGAGTATGGTGAGCAGGGAAACAATAATGCTGTTTTTAAGGGCCGGCGCGGCGTTGTTTACGATTTTGAAGAACTGGGCAAAGTTATAGAGCGGGGCCTTTGAATAGGAAAATTCCAGGGGCCCTTCCCTTAAAGTGCGGCTGAAGTCCCCGATCAATTCCTGCCCCGTCCTGTTGACGTTGTACTGGCGCTTAAAATGGTTTTCCAGCCTGAGAGGATCGGCGCTGGTAATGACCGAGCGGTAACCCCTGCCGTCCCGCCGATCGTAGAATATCTCAAATTCCCCGTTTTCCGCGGGCGCGACCTTTACCGTAAGCTTCATGGAAGGAACGATCCGCTTGGGGAATTCGCTCATCTCCACGGCGCTGGAAAGGGCCACCACGCTGAAATAGAGCAGGGGAACCGCGACCAGCATCACCATGCCGGCCAGAACCAGGGCTATCACCGTTTTCTGGGCAATATTGTATTTATCCATCAGGCGGCCTCCAGGTAGCTTCCCCGTTTGTTGATCCGGTAATACACCATGGTTGCCGTAAAGACAATTACCGTCGTGGTAAGGGAATAGGTAAAGGCCAGCTTTCCGGAAGTGTCAAGGCCGGGGATAATATCTTCGTAAAAGGCAATGCGCTCCACCAGGAAGGGAACCCTGCCGTGGCCGAGAACCATAACGGCGATGGCCCAGACCTGCACCGCCGCGATGAGCCTGAGAATTATGGAGGTCATGATAGACGGCCGCAGAATGGGGAGGGTAATATCCCTGAATATGCGCCACTTGTTGGCCCCGAAGGTATAGGCCGCTTCCCGCATTTCCTTCTCGATGCCCTGGAGGCCCGCCGAAAGGATGATCATCACCGACGGGGTAACCGTCCAGGTATCGATAAGGATGATGAGAACAAGGGCGGAAAAACCTTCGGCGTTCATAAAGAGCAGGGGGTCTTTGATTAGCCCGGTTCCCATGAGGAGGGAATTGATCCAGCCGTCTTTAAAAAGCCCGGTCTTCCAGAGGATGGCCACCGCCGTGGGCGTAATGGCCATGGGGATCATGGCGATAAACATAAGAAAGCTGGAAAATTTAAATTTGATGTTGAGAAGAACCGCCAGGATCAGGGCGATAAAATATTGCAAGACCACCGAGATGGCGGCAAAGAGGGCGGTGTTCAGCACCGACTGGGCGAACAGATCCGATCCCCCCATCAGGCGGAAATTCCCCGTCAGGGTAAAGCGGCCGTCCAGGCCGGTAAAGACTTCGGCAACTCCCTCCAGTACCGGCATAAGCCAAAAGAGGGCGTAATACAAAAACGCCGGGCCCATGAGAAGCCACGGCACGGCTCTGCGACCAAGGGCGATCTTTTTCATAGTGATCCCTTACGCGACAGGCTGCTATAAGACCGGGGGGAACCCTGCCCCCCCGGCAAAATCCCTAAGCTTGTTCCGCCGAACCGGCTTCGCGGAACCTGGTTCCGGAACAAGCTCAATTCCCCTTTAGTTCCTCAGCGCCCCGCACTTGGCCTCCAGATCCCGGAGGAAGGCGTCGGAAGGAACGGCCTTGGAATTCACCGCCTGGTTGAAGGCGTCGTGATAGAGAAGCTTTACCGCGTTCCAGTCTTTGTACTGGGTGGAGGGAACCCCGCTGACGATGGTACTGCCCAGCATCCGGTTCCCCGCGGTCATTATTACGTCCCCGCTTCCCAGGAGGGGGCCGACTTCGCTGATGGGGCTTAACACGCCGCCGTTATTGATGCAGAAATCGTAGTTGTTCTGAGGGGTGGTAACAAAGTCAATCCATTTTTGGGCCAGATCCGTGTGGGGCGCCCCCTTCTGAATCCCCCAGCACCACGCGCCGGAAGTGGAACCCGCGCCCCTGCTGCCCTTGGGCGCGGCGCCGATGATCCATTCGTTGGGGGCCGCGTTGTAGGCCACGCCGATGGGGCCCATGTGGGCGAAGGTAAGCCACACCGCGCCGCTCTGCATGGGATCCGTGGGAGCGGTATACTGCGCCTGCTCGGGGTAGAAGGCGTTTTCCGCCGCCATGGCCGCGATAAGCTCCAGGGCCTTCTTAAAGCCCGCGGAGGTGAAATCGGGGAAGCCGCCGCCGTAAGCGAGGCCCATGCCCGCCATGGGGTAGAGGAGCTGGGAGCCCTGGTTGTTGGCGGGCATCATGGTTTTCCCCACCCCCTCGCCCTTGGCGATGTTGATCGCCCACTGGACGTACTGTTCCCAGGTAATGCCGTCAACAACGTTCTGCCTCGTAAGCCCCGAAGGCAGGTATTTGAGGGCGTCCACGTTGGCGGCCAGGACATAGACATCGAAAGAATTGGGGATAAAGTAACGGACGCCGCCCTTATTGGTGGTCTCGTCGTACATTTTAGTGATGGTAACTCCCGGATGGATAAAACCGGAAATATCCTCCATCCATCCGCCGTTCACATAGGGGGCCATGTTGGCCGTGTCCGCGTAGACTATGTCGCTGATGATGTTTTTGGTGTCCTGCTCGCTTTCGATCTTCCGTATCGTATCGGCCTGGCTGATAAACTCCACATTCACCTTAACCCCGTGCTGGGTCTCGAATTTCTTGACGTAGACATCGATAAGGTACTCCTTCTCCGCGGGCTGGGGGGTTCCGCTGTATACGATGTTCAACTCCCTCGAGCCCCCGGCCCCCGTATTTGCCTGGGAACCCCCCCTGGCAAAGGCCGGGGCGGCGCAGGCAAACAGGGCCAGAGCCAGACAGAGAAACGTTTTGGCGGTTTTCATTTTTTTCCTCCTGAAAATTGATAGCCTCAGGCCTTCCCGGAATTCGGGAAACTTGGCCTGGGAACCCGTTGCGCTTGCGGGTTTTCGCGGCTTTTTTCGTTAAAAAAAACCGTGAAAACCACGATTAACGGGCTCCTTTGGGAGTTTGCAAGGTATAAATATTCATTTAATGAATATTTAAACGTTTTTATGCGCGAAACGCAACAAACCCCTGGGCTTATTTTAACACATTTTTCTGCCGGATGGTAGTAAAAAGATCCATTGACAGGGAGGAATTTATCCCCCAAACTGGATCTATATGACGCAATCCTTGGAAGATTATCTTGAAATGGTTAGTTTCCTCGCCGACGAAGGGGAAGTCCGCATAACGGACATCGCCGCCCGGCTGGGGGTGAGCAAGCCTTCGGTGCTTACCGCCCTGCGGACTCTGGAGGAACAGGGCCTTCTGGAGCATGAGCGCTACCGGACGGTAAGCCTTACCCAGAAAGGGGTGATCCAGGCGGCGGAAATCAGGGATCGTCACAGTTTCCTTACCGTTTTTCTTAAAGACGTGGTAGGGGTAAGCGCCGAGGTGGCGGAAAAAGACGCCTGCAAGATGGAACACCTCCTTTCGGCGGAAACCTTGAAAAAAATGAAGGCCCTGGCAAAATCAAAGAAAAAAGCGTCTTGAAAGGCCGCGAATTAAAAGGCGGTCTTGCCCCTCGCGCTCAGCCTGCGTGTTGAATTATTTTACGAATTGCGGTATATATTTCGATAACTGAGCTTGTCCCAAACCCGGTTGGCGCGGAAACTTCGTTTCCGATGAAACTATCGGAATCCGCTGAATTTTGAGGGATTGCCCGTAAGTCTTTGCAGGGGGTGGGTATGCCGTATTACAGGCAGACAGACGCGCGGATTGTCGTACAAGTTTCACTTTGGGGGGCGCCCCCCCCCCCCCCCCGCCCGGGCTAGAAAAAATATTAC
>JAIRRU010000200.1 GCA_031255815.1 Treponema sp.
TCCCGCGTCAGCTTTGGCTACCTGCCGGACAAGCCGGTTCTTAAGAATGTAAACCTCAGGGCCAGACCCGGGGCGCTTATCGCCATTGTAGGCCACACCGGGGCGGGCAAGACTACAATCATCAACCTTTTAATGCGTTTTTACGATCCCCAGACAGGTTCCATCGCCATAGACGGCAGGCAGATAAACGGCGTAACCCGCAAAAGCCTGCGCCTGGCCTTTGCCATGGTACTGCAGGAAAGCTGGCTCTTTAACGGCACGGTGTTCGAGAATATTGCCTACGGTTACAAGGGGGGCACCGAAAACGCCGCCATGGACGAAGTGGTAAGCGCCGCCAAAGCGGCTCAGGCCCACAGTTTTATTACGCAGCTTCCCGAAGGCTACCAGACGGTACTGAGCGAAAACGGGGTCAACATATCCCAGGGGCAGAAGCAGCTCCTTACCATCGCCCGGGCCATGCTGCTTGATGTGCGGATGCTGATCCTGGACGAGGCCACCAGTAACGTTGACACCCGCACGGAGATCCGTATTCAGAAGGCAATGCGCCGGCTGATGAAAAACAAAACCTGCTTCGTCATAGCCCACCGGCTGTCCACCATACAGAACGCGGATCTTATCCTCGTCATGAATGAGGGTAACCTGGTGGAACAGGGAACCCATCAAAGCCTCCTGGAAAAGAACGGCGTCTACGCGGGGCTCTACCGTTCCCAGTTCGGGTAAACAGAGGAGCCGTAATGAGTTTTGATAAACCCGATTACAGAAACATTGTAAACGCCGCATTGAACCGGAAAAGCGATCGTATCCCGCTTTACGAACACATTGTTTCTCCGCTTATCATGGAAAAAATTAAGGGGAAAGAATTCGCCGCCCTTGCCGGCGGGGACTACCGGGACAAGATCGAATTTTTCCGTCATTACTGCGGGTTCTTTCTCGATATGGGATACGATACGGTAAGCTGGGAATGTACAGCCGGGGCCGCCATGCCCGGATCCGGAGCCCTGGGCGGCCACAGGGAAGGGGTAATTAAGACCAGGAAGGATTTTGAGGCCTACCCCTGGGATCAGATTCCGGATCGGTATTTCGAGGCTTTCGGCGGTTATTTCAGGGCTTTGGGCGAAGCCCTGCCCCCGGGAATGAAGGGTATAGGCGGTGTAGGAAACGGCGTCTTTGAGTGCGTTCAGGATATAACGGGCTTTCAGGAACTCTGCTACATTAAAGCCGATGACGAGGAACTCTACCGCGATCTCTTTGTCAAAGCGGGCGATATGTTACACGCCGTCTGGCTGCGTTTCCTTAAAGAGTTCGGGGATCTGTTTTGCGTCTGCCGCTTTGGCGACGACCTGGGTTACAAATCCAACACGCTCCTTAATGCCGAAGACATACGGGAGCATATCATCCCCCAGTACCGGCGGATAATCGGCCGGATCCACGAAGCGGGGAAACCTTTCCTCCTCCACTCCTGCGGCTGTATCTTTAATGTAATGGACGATCTTATCGCCGCGGGGATAGACGCGAAACATTCCAACGAGGATGTCATTGCCCCTTATTCCCGGTGGATCGGCAGTTACGGCGATCGGATCGGCAACTTCGGCGGCCTCGATACCGACGTGCTCTGCGCTTCCAGCGATGTTGACGTGGTTTCCTATACCGCCGGAGTTTTCGAACTCCTTAAGGCAAAAGGCCGGGGCGCCGCCATCGGCAGCGGCAACTCCATCCCGGACTATGCAGACCCCGGCCGCTACTGCCTGATGCTGGAAACCGTGCGCAGGTTGAGGTAGTGCGCCGCCCTTTTCCGGCGCTTGGGAACCGCGCATGAACGGGCTTGCCCGATACCGTCCGCTTATCGAAAGCCTCCGGATTTCTCCTTGACATGAGACAAAATTTCAAGACAAGATAAATAGACTTGTTCAGGAACCCGGTTGGCGGGAAACTCCATTTCCGCTGAGAGTATTGTCTGGCGGTAAACCCCCAAAGGAACATTATCATGTATACCTATCAAAACCCCGTAATCCCCGGTTTTAATCCTGATCCGAGCGTCTGCCGCAGGGGGGAGGATTATTACCTGGTTAGCTCTAGTTTTGAGTTCTTTCCCGGAGTACCGGTTTATCACAGCAGGAATCTGGTTAACTGGGAACTTTTGGGTTACTGCCTCGACCGTCCTGAGCAGCTTCCCCTGGAGAACTGCCGCGCCTCCCGGGGGATCTACGCGCCCACCATTCGTTTCCACGACGGGGTTTTTTACATGACCGCCACCAATACCAATACCGGGAAGGACGGCCGGCGGCTGGGGAATTTCATTGTTCATACCGGAGATATCCGGGGCCCCTGGTCGGATCCGGTTTACGTGGATCAGGGCGGCATCGATCCTTCCCTGCTTTTCAGCGGGGGCAAAACGTGGTTCTGTTCCAACGGAGGAATGGAGGGAGATCCCCGGGGGATATACCTGTGCGAAATAGACCCGCTTACCGGGAAAAAGCTGTCCCCCTCCAGGCGGATTTCTCAGGGCTGCGGCGATAAGTGTACCGAGGCGCCTCATCTTTACTTTTTCAACGGCTGGCATTACCTTCTCCTTGCCGAAGGGGGAACCGAATACGGTCACATGGCCGTTATCCAGAGAAGCAGGGACATCTACGGGCCTTACGAAAACTGTCCCCATAATCCAATCCTTTCCCACCGCAAGCTGCACCGCTATCCCATCCAGGCGACAGGCCACGCGGATCTCTTTGAGGACGGCAGGGGAAACTGGTGGATGGTCTGCCTGGGCATCCGTATTCTGGATACCCAGGAACTCCACAATCTTGGCCGGGAAACTTTTTTAACGCCGGTGAAATGGGAAGACGGCTGGCCTCTCGCCGGGGATAGGGGCACGATAGCCCCGGAGATGGAGGGCCCCCTTCCGGCGCCCCCGGAATCGGTAGACCTTGACATCAAGGCGGATTTTTCCGGGAAGGAACTCGGCCTTCACTGGAACTACATCCGTAATCCGGATCTGTCCCGTTACCGCCTTAAAGACGGACGGCTCTTTTTGGAAGGCGGCGCGGAGGATCTTTCGGGCATGCGCCCCGTTTTTACCGGCCTCAGGCAGCAGGCCTTTTGCATGGAAGGGCTCGCTTCTGTTTCAACGGATATCGCGCCGGGAGTCCGGGCCGGTATCGCCGCTTACTACAACGACAGTTACCGCTACGAACTTGCCCTGGAACGGGGGAAAGAAGGGCTCGCGGTACTGGTAAATCGGCGGATCCATGATATGGAAGCGGTAACTTTTTCCACCCCCGTTCCCGCCCGGGAGGGGGATCTGGAGCTGCGGATCGGCGCCGATACCCGCTGGTACTATTTCAGCTACCGGCTGGCCGGTGGGGATTGGCGGGACTGCGGCAGGGCCATGACCGCGGGGCTCTGTACGGAAGGCACCCACTTCAAAACTTTTACCGGCGTATACATCGGCCTTTTCAGCGTCCGGGGCACGGCCAGTTTCGGCGGTTTTAGCCTGACCTATCCAAAGGAACCGGAGGCGCGGGCTTTTCCGTGACTGATCCTTTG
>JAIRRU010000229.1 GCA_031255815.1 Treponema sp.
GATTATAATTGTTTGTCAGGCAAGGAATTAGCTACTTCCTTGCCTGACAAACCCAAGTCTATGGTGTATAGATTGGAATAAACTGGTAAAATTTAATTCAGAAAAGAATCTGTAAAGGGGACGGTACATCGCACAAGGTTGCGTCCAATCATCTGATTGACGGCCTTTACCAGGAAATGGAGGCCGTGAGGGTTTAAGCCGCGGTTTCCGGTCTTGCTACGGGGTTTCGCTTACCCGTGTCCGGGCGCGGGCGAGACCCGCCCCGGCTTCGGTATAGTCCGGGTTTATCCGCAGGGCCTGCTGGTAAGCCTCCACGGCGGGGCGGTAATCCCCGGCCGATTCCCGGACGCTGGCAAGGCGGTACCACCAGAGGGCCAGATTCGGTTCCAGCTGTACCGCGGTGGTGTAGGCAATGTCGGCGTGCCGGTACTTCCCGCTCAGGCGGTAGATCTCGCCGATAAAAAAATAGGCCACCGAACTCCGCTCGCCCCGGGGCAGGGCGTTGACGTAACGCTGCATAGAGGCCAGGGATCGGTTGTAATCGTCAAGGTAGAAGTACGCTTCCCCCATAGCCTCCACGATCCGGTAATCGTTGGCGTAGAGGGCGAGCCCCCGATCGCCCCAGGCGGCCGCCTCCTGGTATTTACGCTGCCGGATCAGCGCCCAGGTTATGGCCGCGTAAGTATCGCTGTTGGCGGCGTTGCGGGAAACCTCCTCCTGGCAGACGCGGATTGTCTCATCGTAACGGACGTTTGCTTCGTCTATGCGCCCGGCGGCCTCAAGGTTCCTGCCTATTTGGTAACGCTGTATCGCCGTAAGGGGATTGGCCTGGGCTTCCTGGGAAAAGGCGGGAAGGGTAAACCAGGTAAGAAGAAACGGTAACAAAGCGTAAAACCGCATACCTAGATAATGCCCAAGCCGCCTGAGTTATGCAAGGACTTCGTTTATCGATGCGGCCGCCCGGCGGCCTTCCCCCATGGCGAGGATCACCGTGGCGGCGCCCAGAACGATATCGCCGCCGGCATAGACCCGATCGAGGGAGGTCTTTTGCCCCTGGTTTACCGCGATACGGCCCCGTTCATCGGCGGAAAGGCCCCCGGTGGTCCGGGCAAGGAGGGGGTTAGGCTCGTTACCCAGGGCAACGATTACCGTGTCGCAGTCAAAAAGGCGCTCCGAACCGGGGATCGGCACCGGGCTCCGGCGGCCCGAGGCGTCGGGCTCCCCAAGCCGGAATTCCTGAAGCTCCATCCCGGTTACCTTCCCCCCGTCCCCCATGATCCGGTTGGGGTTCTGCAGGAAGTCGAAGACGATGCCCTCTTCCATGGCGTGTTCCACCTCCTCCGCCCGGGCGGGCATCTCGTCCCGGGTGCGGCGGTAGATCACGTGCACCTGTTCCGATCCCAGCCGCAGGGCCATGCGGGCGGCGTCCATGGCCACATTCCCCCCCCCGATAACCGCGGTGATCCGGGATCGGTAGGAGGGGGTGGCGGCCCTGGAGGGATCGTAGGCCTTCATCAAATTGGCCCGGGTAAGGTACTCGTTGGCGCTGAACACCCCCACGAAATTTTCCCCGGGGATACCCAGAAATTTGGGAAGCCCCGCGCCGGCGCCGATGAATACCGCGTCAAAGCCGTCTTCCTCCAGCAGTTCCTTTACCAGGCGGGTACGGCCCGCCAGGAAATTGGTTTCGAACCTGACCCCCATTTTCACCAGGCCCTCCACCTCCGCCTGGACGATGCTCTTGGGCAGCCTGAATTCGGGTATGCCGTAGACCATAACCCCGCCGGTTTTGTGGAAGGCCTCGAATACGGTTACCTGGTGGCCTGCCCGCGCAATATCGGCCGCGGCGGTAAGCCCGGCGGGGCCGGAGCCGATAACCGCGACCTTTTTCCCCGTGGCGGGCTTCACGGCGGGCACGCCTGCCTTGCCCTGTTCCCGTTCCCAGTCCGCCGCGAAACGTTCCAGCCGTCCTATGGCCACCGCCTTTTCCGGGTTTTTAAGAATCTTGCCCAGGGTACATTCGGCCTGGCATTGTTTTTCCTGGGGGCATACCCGCCCGCAGACCGCGGGGAGCAGGTTCGCCTCCTTGATCACCGCCGCTGCCGCCTTGAAATTCCCCTTCTGCATTTCCGCGATAAAACGGGGGACGGGAACCCCTACAGGGCATCCCTTCACGCAGGGCCCGTTACCGCAGCTCAGGCAGCGTTCCGCTTCCAGACGGGCCTGGTTTTCGCTGTAACCCAGGGCTACTTCGGACAGGTTCCGCCCCCGGGCGCGCGGATCCTGGGCGGGCATTTCCTGGGGGGGAATCGCCATCCGGTCCCCGGGGCCGATCCCCCCCGCTTTTTTCTTTTCCAGAAGAGGCGCCAGAAGATTCCGGGCCTCCAGATCAAATTCCGCTTTGGTCTTATTGACTTTTCCGATACTCACCTTGTTCCTCTCTCCCGCCGGGCTAAAGGGATCCGCGCCGGCTTCAAAAACCGGCATTTTGAAACAGCCTACTTTGCCGGAACCGGGTGAGGTTCCAGGCCCAGGCCGATATGGCATTCCCGGTGATCCTGATCTTCCCGTTCCTTAAAGGCCCGCATCCGGATCATCATGTTTTCGAAATCGACCTGGTGGCCGTCGAATTCGGGGCCGTCCACGCAGACGAATTTGGTCTGTCCCCCTACCGTAACCCGGCAGCCGCCGCACATCCCGGTTCCGTCGATCATGATGGTGTTGAGGGACACCATGATAGGCACATCGAATTCCTTCGTCGCGGCGGCGCAGAATTTCATCATAACAGGCGGCCCGATGGCTACCGTCATATCCGGCCTGGGCAGGGCCGCGCAGTACTCCTTGAGGGGCTCGGTAACCAGGGCCTTTCTGCCGTAGGAACCGTCGTCCGTAACAATGGTAAGCTCGTCGGCATAGAGCCGCATACGATCCTCAAAGATCACCAGCTCTTTGGTACGGGCGCCGATAATCACCTTCACCGTGTTTCCCGCTTCCTTCATAGCCTGCACAATGGGGAAGAGGGGGGCCGCGCCGATGCCGCCTCCCACGCAGACGACGGTTCCGAATTTCTCGATACGGGTGGGGTTTCCCAGAGGGCCCAGGATGTTTTCCACATAGTCGCCCGGCTCCTTCGCCGCCAGATGGTGGGTGGTGGCCCCCACGCTCTGGAAGACCAGGGTGATGGCCCCTGCCTCCCTGTCCGCGTCGGCAATGGTAAGGGGTATCCGTTCCCCCCAATCCGTATCGATCTGGACAATCAGGAACTGGCCCGCCTTCCGCGCCCGGGCGATAAGGGGCGCCTCCAGAGTCATTTCATAGACTTCGGCGGATAACCGTTTTTTCGCCAGAATTTTGTTCAAAGAAACCTCCATAAAGAACCTGTCTCAAAACCAGCCGGGTTTCGGAACAAGCCCGCCTAATACCGGGCGGCTAAAACCCCCGCAAACCGGAGTACGGCAGGCCCCCTTCGGGCGGTTCGCGGCTATCATTAGCCGTGCTTTTAGCCTAATCAGCCTGCCCGTTATGCGAACGCGCCCCTTTCAATAGTATTTCGGTATTATTTCAATATACTTTTCCGCCGTTTCTTTTAGCCATTTATAGTAACTTTCATACTCATTTTTATTTTTTAAGTCGACCTTGCCGTTTTGACATTTAATCCTGGACGCTTTCGCGGAGGGTAATTCCTCCCATTCCAAAACAAAACCAAGTTCCTTTTCTATCGCGTCTTTTGCCGATAGTAATTGCTGAAACAGATCTTTATTGTCGGGAATGTAAATATCACAGCGAATAAAATTATTTTGAAATGACACAACACAGGAAATATGCAGTTGAGAATTTCCAATGCTTAAATCGTACCAATGCTGGGCCTGCGGTTTTCTCACTTTTATTTTGGAATTTGTTTTCTGCAAATACACGCTAAAATTTGTCCAAAATTCAAGCTGCAATAGATTGGTGTCTGTTAAATTACTATCGTCGGATGATTGTTTTACGGTTTTTGCCCAGTTGTTCGGGGAACAGATAATTTGAAATTTGGGGGCGGGTTTTGAATCTCCTATCTTCCAAACTTCCATTTTAAGCGCAAAAATATACAATGAATCTGTTTTTTCATTAAGCCAGTCAACCGCCTGCCTATGCTCCTCGCGTATATCCCGAAAAATCCATATTAGGTATTTTGCGTCAAATCCGGAACCATAGGTAATAATTTTACCCAAGTGATCGTGATCCGTTTCTTCCAGTTGATTTTCAATAATAACCTTATGCCCCGTATTTTCTTCTTCCGCAAGAATATCTGCCGAAAAGGATCCGACGCTTGCTTCTATTTTTATGAATTTCAGCGGAACCCCCGTTTCCGCGCTTAAAAGAGCCAGGTTTTCCTCTTTGGCAAGCCAGGTCGTGAAATCTCTTGCCTCATTTTTCCAGATTTCCTTAATATTTACTTTTTCGAGTTTACCCAATTGATAGCTGCCCGCCATGTTTGTTCTCCGGTATTGTTTTTAACAGATTTACCAATTTTCGCAGCGATGTCAAGGATGTATTCCAGGAGCCGGGCTGCCGCGGAATTTAGCCACGAACCGCACGAACCGCACGAACTTTTACTCCGGTATTCCGTTTCATACCTGAATTCTTCCCCGCTGTTCGCGGAGAAGGAGGTAAAAGCAATGAAATCACAGCTTCTCAGCCCCGGAGAAAATTGCCTTTACCTCGTGTCCGTCCGTAGCGCAGACACATTATGGACGGATTTCCTTTAAAGACGCATTTTCGCAGCCTTTAGGCGGGAAAATGCAGTGCCTGCCCGCAAAGTAACCGACTTTGCGGGCAGGCACTGCCTAATTCTTTACACGGTAAGAAATGAGCAATTTTCGCCAAGAGCTTGTTTCACCGGAAACGAAGTTTCCGCAGCAACCGGGTTTTGGAA
>JAIRRU010000240.1 GCA_031255815.1 Treponema sp.
AAGTTCGTGGTGTTCGTGTGGTTAGCGGCTATCCTTTTATCACTATTGGCCTAAGCAGCCTACCGGCCCTTCTTCCTGCTGTATACGGAGACCCCTATCATGACCAGCAGGGTAAAAACGTAGGGGATGGCGAGGATAAAATCGGCGGGAACACTGAACACGCCCTGGGCGTAATTCGAAAATGATTCGGCCAGGCCGAAGATAAGGGCCGCGGCGAAGAGGCCCGGGGGCCGGCGGTTCCCCAGGAAGATAATTACCAGGGCTATCCAGCCTTTGCCGGCGGAGATATTGGGGACAAAGGCCCCCAGGTTAAGGCTGAGGAAGGAACCGCCCAGGCCGCAGCAGAATCCGGACACGAGGAAGGCGGTAAAGCGGTAGAGGCCGGGCCGTAAACCCAGGGAAACCAGGGCGTCGGCGCGGCTCTCGCAGGAGCGCAGGCGGAAGCCGAAGGGCGTCCGGTAGAGAACCAGCCAGGCGGCGGCAAGGACGAGCCAGGAAGCGTAAACGTAAAGCGTATGGCCGGAGAAAAAATCCCCGATAACCGGAATCCCGGCAATGGCGGGAATGCCGAGGACGGGCAGGCGGGGAACCTGGGCCAGCGAAACGACCCCCCTGGTGCCAAAGAAGCGGTGGGAGAGAACCACGGTCAGGCCCGCCGCGAAGAGGTTCACCGCCAGTCCCGCGATAAACACGTTGGATCGGAGCTTCAAACAGGCCAGGGCGAGGATGCAGGACAGGGCGAGGGAGCCGAGAAGGGCCGCGGCGATACCCCCGGCGACGCTGCCGGTAAAATGAAAGGCGGCCAGCGCGGCGAAAGCGCCGGTTAGGAGGAGGCCCTCCAGGGCGATATTGAGCATTCCCGAAAGTTCGGTAAAAAGCCCGCCCGCCGCGGCGAAAAGCAGGGGGGTCATAATGTTAACGGCGCTGCGGAGTACCTGCATCAGGAAGCCCGCCTTTTAAAAAGGCCGAGCAGCGCCTGGCTGGTTACCAGGAAAAGCACCGCCCCCTGGGCTACCAGGGCGATTTCCGAGGTGATGTCCGAATTCTGCATGGCGATCCGCGCCCCCGCGCCGATCCAGGCGAAGAAAACCGCCGCGGGGATAACCAGGCCGGGGCTGAACCGGGCGATCAGGGCCACGGCAAGGCCGTTCCAGCCCATGCCGGAAGAAAAACCCTTTACCGTGCCGTAGTAGGTTCCGTAAACAGCCAGGCCCCCGCCCAGGCCGTAGAGCGCGCCGCTGAGAAACATGGCAAGGATCGTTATCCGTTTGGTATTGATGCCGCCGTAACGGGCAAAGAGTTCGTTGCTCCCGGTCATGCGGATCTCGTAGCCTATCCGGGTGCGGAAAAGGAAGATCCCGGTCAAAAGGCATGCCGCCAGGGCGGCGAACAGGGCGGCGCTCAGGTTGGAAGGCGGCAGGATAAGGGGCAGCCGGAAGCTTTCGTCCAGCTTCCGGGTGGAAAGCAGGTTGCTGGCGGGATCGGCGAAGGGGCCGCTCACCAGGTAGTCCACCACCAGGATCAGGATATTGGAGACGAGGAAGCTGGTGATAAGCTCGCTGGTGTTCCACCTGGCCCGGCAGAAACCGGAGAAGGCGGCGGCAAAACCCGCGACCGCGGCCGCGGCGGCAAGACCGGCAAGGGCCCCGGCGAAACCCAGGGGCCTTAGGGCCAGAGCGGCAAGGGTGGCGGCAAAGGCCCCGGCATAGATCTGCCCCTCCCCGCCAAGGTTGAAGCTGTTTGCCCTCATAGCCACGGAAACCCCCAGGCCGCCGAAAATCAGGGGGACGGCGTAGTTGAGCATGTTGCCGAAAGCGTAGAGGTTTCCGAAGGGCCCCAGGAAAAAGAACCAGAGGGTTCTGCCGGGGTTTTTACTCAGCGCGAAAACGGCTGCCACTACCAGAAGAAGGGTGGCAAGGACAAGGACGGCGATACCCCCGGACGCGCCGATCCCGGCGGGGAAAGCCCCCTGAAGCCCCCCCCTCCGCTCTCCCGGAGCTCCGGCCCCGGCGCTTCCCGGAGGCCCCGGGGGCCCGCCCAACCCCGGGGAAGGCCGCCCGCTGCGCCAGCCGCCGATCCGGTTCCGTTCACTACTCATCTTAAAGATTATCTTTAAACGAATTCGTAAGGCCGGGATAGTGGTCTCCGGAAAAGATTTCGTATAAAAAACCCTTTTATCCGTGAAAACCGCCCTTTCCTTGTTGCATAAATTTGCATTATTCCGTATATTTATTCAAAATTGAGTTATGCCGGCGGTTTTTTTGCCAGAGAGGCGCCCGAGGCCGCGCATTGTATCAGGCTTGTTCAAGAACCCGCCCGGGTCTTAAACAAATCCCGCAAAATGCCCCGCATTTTGCTGTTTTTAGCGGTTGTTGTCCAGAAACTGAGGTTGCTGAACAACTCTCTTATCGCGGGCGGATCCCTGTGCCGCGCAAAGCGGCGGAGGGGCCCGCGAACAGGGTTTTTTTGCATATTTATGCAAAAAAGCCGGAAGCGCAATCAATATACCTCGCCCTAAAGCTCCCCTGCGGACTGGTGAGCGGGCTCCTAGAGGAGGAGAGAGGAATGATTAGGCTTAAGGGGGTCTCGAAGACTTTCGGGAATTTACAGGCCCTCAAAGATATTAACCTGCATGTCCGGGAAGGGGAGAAGGTTACCATTATCGGGCCTTCCGGCTCGGGCAAGAGCACCCTGATCCGCTGCATTAACGCATTGGAAGAGCCAAGCGGCGGGGAAGTGTTTCTGAACGGGGATCTTTTAACGCGGATCAACCATACCCACCTGGTGCGCTCGTACTGCGCCATGGTGTTTCAGCAGTTCAACCTCTACCCCCACATGACGGTACTGCGGAACATCACCCTGGCCCCCGTCAAGCTCCAGAAAAAGACCAGGGCGGAAGCGGAGGAGATAGCCTACCACTACCTGGACGTGGTGGGGCTTCGGGACAAGGCAAACGTCTACCCCTCTACCCTTTCCGGCGGCCAGCAGCAGCGGATCGCCATTGCCCGGGCCTTGGCGACCCGGCAGAAGATACTGCTCTTCGACGAGCCCACCAGCGCCCTGGATCCGGAAATGGTGCAGGAAGTGCTGGATGTTATGATAAAACTCTCAAAAGAATCCATCACCATGGTAGTGGTAACCCACGAGATGGGGTTCGCCCGGCAGGTGGCGGATCGGGTTATCTTCCTGGATAACGGCGCCCTGGTGGAGGAGGGGCCGCCGGAAGAATTCTTTGAGCACCCGAAAAACGAGCGAACCATCGCGTTCTTGAGTAAAATTTTGCGTTGAAAGGCCGGGCTTGTTCCAAAAACCGAAGTTCCGGAACGGCCCCGGCTGTTTATCACGATTTTTATGATTTTTTTTCGATGAAAAAAATATAAAAACCCCGGGGCGGCGCGAGCGGCGCGGGGGATCGTTAAAATAGAGAGGGGAAACTTTCAAAAAACGGGTTTCCCCGGTTCATCAGAGTTGGGCTTGTTCCAAAAACCCCCTGGTTTCGGAAAGGCTTCACGTAACTTAAATTTCAAGGAGGCACAGAATGAAGTTTGCGGGAAAAATGATATGCGCGGCTTTGGTTCTGTTGGCAGCGGCCGGCACTGTATTCGCCGGCGGAACAAAACAGAAGAGCGAGGTCCAGGCCGCCGGCACGGGGAATGCGGATCTTGACCGGATTGTCAGGGAGGGGACGCTCAAGGTGGGGGTAAAATCCGACGTGCCCGGCTTCGGCCTTCTGAACCCCGACACGGGCAAGTACGAGGGCATGGAGATCGACATGGCCAAACTTATCGCCAAGGAGATCTTCGGGGATGAAAACCGGGTGACCTTTACCCCCGTAACCGCCAAAACCCGGGGGCCGCTGCTGGACAACGGGGATATCGACTTCGTTATCGCCACCTTCACGGTAACCGACGAGCGGAAACTTACCTACAACTTCTCCACGATTTATTACACCGACGGGGTCGGCCTGCTGGTAAAAAAGGCCGCCGGGTATAAGGGCCTGAAGGATCTGGGCGGTAAGACCATCGGGGTCGCCCAGTCCGCCACCAGCCGGCAGGCCATTGAAGACGGCGCCGCCCCTCTGGGGATCAGTGTCAACTTCAACGAATTCGCCACCTACCCGGAGATAAAGGCCGCCCTGGATTCCGGCCGGATAGACGCTTTCTCGGTGGACAAGGCTATCCTGCGGGGTTACCTGGACGCTTCGGTGGAACTGCTGCCGGACACCTACGCCCCCCAGCCCTACGGTATCACCAGCAAGCTGAGCAACAAGCAACTGGCTTCCTGGGTAGACGGCCT
>JAIRRU010000010.1 GCA_031255815.1 Treponema sp.
GCGCGGCCCTGGAAGACATCCGGCTTTTTAAGGCCCGCGCCGGGCCGGGGCTGAAGATCAAGGCCGCCGGGGGTATCAGAACCCGGGAAGATATGGCCGCGTTCATTGAAGCCGGGGCCGGCCGGATCGGTACCAGTTCTGCGGCCGTGCTGGTATCCGGAGGCGGGCCGGCAATTTGCAGGGATCCGCCCGAACAGGCTCCCCGGATTCATTAGACTTGTTCAATAATCCGGTTGGTTTTGAAATCAACAACCTCGCCCTGAAGCTCCCCCGCGAACCGGTGAGCGGGCTCTTAGGTATGTTGTTCTCCCGTGGTGGTTAGACTCAGGGTTTAATACCCTAAGAACGCCCTGAAGCTCCCCCGCGACCTGGTGAGCGGGCTCCTGGGTATTAAACCCTTCGCTACGAATAAAATTTTATCAACATCAACCGTCCTGTTCAAGCAATCTCTTAACCGTTCTTTTTCCTCATCGGTAAGAGGCATATTTTCCATTCCCATTGTAAAATCAATATTTTCCACGATATTTTCCACATCAAATGCCATAAATTTCTCCAAAACTGTCTATATGCCCTATTATATCACGGATCAAATTTCCCGATAATACCATCCAAATACCTACATTGGTAAAATTCATATGACTAATACACTCGTTCATATGAATTATTTTCCGCCCATTTCCATCATCTTCCGATTCGATTGAGAACTCGTTTCCCGTTAAGAAAAGCTGGTTGAGTATGAATATCTTGAAGCGCGCGGCGGGGGGGAGCGGCGGAAAACTTATTACCGTTTAAAGGCGGATGAGGATATCCCCGGGGTGAACCTCTCGGTGATCCCCGCGCCGGAAGCCGTTGAAAAGCCGGCGGGCGGTATGAGGAAATCACCCTGAGCCAGGCTGGTATCAGGGACTGGGATGCCCGAGCGGAAAACGTGTTAAACGAGGCGCAAATGGGACGGCTCCTTAAACATCTTCTGGAGTTTGATTTGGAGCCTGCGGCCTCCCGGCGGCTCCGCCGTTACCAAACTGTATTCGGAACCCACCCGGAGCGTCTTACGGCCCTGGTATAACCCGTCATACCCGTACCGCTGTTCCGTCCGGTAACCCCCAGCTTCATTCCGGTACCCGCTCACGTTCCCCACCAGGTCAAACCCGTACTTTATATCTTGCAGTACCTTCATACCGCCCGTTTCTTTCCTTCTTCGCCTTTGTGCGCCTTCGTGGTTACAAATTCTTCATTCCATATCCTGCAAATTAGAGTTTACAAGGCTGCAGGTTTCTTGATCCAGGGTGTAGAACCGGATCAGTACCAGGGCGCCGATTAGGATAAGGGCGGGAATGGGGCCGATCAGGAAGCGGATGGCGGTGATCGCGCCCCTGCCCTGTTCCTCGTTGGCCCGGTAGCCCCCTAAAGTAAGGATTCCCCCGGAAACAAAGACTGAAAGGGCGGTTCCCAGCTTGGAAACGAAAGTCCAGATGCCGTAATAGGCCCCTTCCTTCCGATCCCCCCCGGTTTTTGCGGCCCCGTAGTCGATGGCGTCGGGGATCATGGCGTAGGGGGCCACGTAACTGAAGCCCACCCCTATTCCGGCGTAGCCCATCAGCGCCAGGAAGCCGCCGATTCCCCCCGCCTGGCCGAAGAAAAAAACCGCCAGGCAGGCGCTGGAGATGATGGCGAAACAGATCTGGTAGGTTCTCTTTTTCCCGATTCTCCGGGAAACCAGCACCGAAACGGGGATAAACGCCATGGCGGAGAGGAGGAGGATCCCCAGGGCGGGGCTGGTAAGATCGGGCCTGCCGTATATGTACTCGGTATAGTAGGGCAAAACGCTCTGGAGAAAGGTGATCCCCATGATGTGGAGGGCGTAGGTAAGGAGGAGCCGCAGGTAGGGACCGTTCCTGAATACATCCCGGTACGTAGCGAAAAAACCTTCCCGGGGGTAATCGGCGTCGGTATGGGGTTTTTCCCTGGTAGCGGCAAAGGTCAGGAGCGTGGTCAGGGCCATAAGGGCTCCAAGGATAAGCCCCGTCATAGACCAGCCCAGCCGGGGGCTGCCGAAAAGCCCGATCAGGGGCTGTACCGCCGCCGCCCCGATAATAGTGCCGAATACCGCGCAGCCGAAGCGGTAGCCGTTCAGCACCGAACGCTCGTGGTAGTCGGCGGTAAGCTCCGGGGTAAGGGAAGAATAGGGGATATTAATCACCGTGGCGGCGGTGTTGAGAAACGACAGGGCAAGAACGGCCCAGACGGTCAGGGCGGCCTGGCCGCTAAAAGAAGGGGCGCTAAAGAAGAACCACATAGAGAGGAGCATGGGCAGGGCCCCGAAGAGGAGGTAGGGCCGCCGGCGGCCCCAGCGGCTCCGGGTGCGGTCGGAGATGTAGCCCATTACCGGGTCGCTTACCGCGTCCCAGGCTTTGCCGATCATAAGCGCCAGCCCCGCCAGGGCGGCGGCAAGGCCCGCCGTATCGGTCAGGTATTTAAGGCACCAGAAACCCATAAGGGTGAAAAACAGGTTCCCCCCCAGGTCGAATATGCCGAAGCCCAGCTTCTGCCCCAGGCTGAGGCGCCCGCGCCCCCTGTTTGTTTCCATCCGCCGAGTATAAACGCCTCCTCAATATGCCGCAAGAACGCGGGACGGGACGGATGGGACGCGGCCGGCGGCCAACCGGCAGCCGGCTCTTCGCTTCTATGCGTTTATCCGGGGAACAGGCTCATTTACCTTTCCGGCGCACATCAGGTAGAATCTTTCCAGGGGGTTAGCCGATGAACCGTCTCTTTGAAGAAAACAAGAACAGGAATTCTGTTTCCCTGGACGGAATATGGAAATTCAAAACCGATCCCGCGAAAGAAGGGCTCGAAAAAGGCTGGCCGGAAAAACCGCCGTCTTCCGGTACCGCCGTTCCCGTGCCGTCCCTCTGGACCTGCGCCCACGGATTCTACAGCTACGAAGGGGCGGCCTGGTACTTTAGGGAATTTGAGGGAAGCGGCTATACGGTTCTGGCCTTCCACGGGGTTACCGGCCTGGCCGATGTTTACGTGGACGGCGAACACAGGGCAAGCCATTACGGGGGCTTTACCGGTTTCCAGGTTCCCCTGAAAAACCTGGGCCAAGGGAAACACCTTTTGGCCGTTAGGGTGGACAATACCCATACCTCCAACAGTACCATCCCCCTGGCCCGGACGGACTGGTACCACCACGGCGGGATATCCCGGGGGGTGGAGCTTTACCGCCACCGGGAAGCGCGGATCGTCCGTTTCCTTATCCGCTATAAACTTTCGGCCTCCGGCAAGGAAAGCGGGAGGGTAAAGATCGATTTCGAGGCGGATCTGGAATCGGCGTCCTCCAAACCGCTGAACCGGAAAGTAAAAATCCTGATGAACGGCAAGCTTGTCGCGGAAACCCGGATCGAATTGCGGGGCAGCGCCGCCGCGCAGCTTTCCTGCGTGGCGGAAAAGGTGAAACTCTGGAGCCCCCGTTCGCCGAAGCTTTACCGTTTCGACGCGGAACTGGAGGACGAGGCGGGCTGCACGGAAGACGGGCTCGCGGAAAGAACCGGGTTCCGCAAAATCGAAGCCAAAAACGGCAAAATTCTGCTCAACGGTGAAGCGGTAAAGCTCAAAGGGATCAACCGGCACGAGGAGCATCCCGACTTCGGCTGGGCCCTCCCCCTCTCCGTCCAGTACAAGGACATGGCGATTATCAGGGAGGCGGGCTGTAACGCCATCCGCGGCTCCCATTACCCCAACGCGCAAAGTTTTCTGGATCTCTGCGATGAGGAAGGGATTCTCTTCTGGGAAGAGATCCCCATGTGGGGCTTTCCGGAGGGCCCGCTTAAAGAAGCCCTCATCCTGGAAAGGGGCCTGGCCATGCATACGGAAATGGTTGAACGGGATCTGAACCATCCCAGCATCATCCTCTGGGGGCTCCACAACGAGATAGACACCCGAACCAGGGCGGCGCTGAACATCTCCAAGCAATTCGCCGCCAGGATCCGCAGCCTGGACGCTTCCCGGCCCCTGACATTCGCCACCATGCATCCCCTGGACGATATCTGCCTGCCCGTCGCCGACGTGCTAAGCGTGAACAAATACTTCGGCTGGTACCAGGGCGGCAAGGAAGGCTGGGAGGCCTTTCTTAAAGAGTTCTGCCAAAAACTCAGCCGGGAAGGGCTGGGGTCCAAGCCGCTGATCATCTCCGAGTTCGGCGCGGGCGCCGTGCCGGGGGTAAGGAATTTTGAAAACCAGAAGTGGAGCGAAAATTACCAGGAAGAGTACCTGGATTATACCCTGGGGCTCTTTCTTAAGGACAAACGGATCAGCGGAACTTTTATCTGGCAGTACTGCGATATCCGGGTGTGCGAGGAGCATATCATGGGGAGGCCCCGGGGCTTTAACAACAAAGGTATTGTCGATGAATACCGCCGGCCCAAGGCGGCTTATAAGACCGTTAAATCCCGCTACAAGGGGTAATCCCCCGAATCCGGACGGTTTCGGGAAAGCCGCCGGCGACGGCGGCTAAGCCCGCCTGAAAGCCGGACTTTTCCCGCTGCCGGAAACAGCGAAAAGAAAAAGAAAAGGAGGAGTTTATGAATTATTCGATCCGTGAAATCAATGTCCGCTCTTACAGCGCGTCCCTGTACAGCTACCTTCTGGATACGCCGCCGGAATTGAACGGCGGGAAGGATCGGCCCCTGGTGATAGTCTGCCCCGGAGGGGGCTACCGGCATCTCTCCAACCGGGAGGCGGAGCCCATGGCCTTGCGGATGAACGCCGCGGGTTTTCACGCGGCGGTTCTGCGTTACAGCGTCGAGCCGGCGCAGTTTCCCGTAAGCATGCAGCAGCTGGCTCTGGCGGTGGATCTGGTAAAGAAAGAGGCCGCGGAATGGAAAATCGACCCCGAAAGGATCTTTGTTATGGGTTTTTCCGCCGGAGGGCATCTTGCGGCAAGCCTGGGAACCCTCTGGAATAAGGGCTACCTTCCGGAACTGCCGGGCCCGCCGGAAAACTACCGGCCCGCGGGGCTTCTCCTGGCCTACGCGGTACTCAGCAGCGGGGAATACTCCCATAGCGGCAGCATCAGCACCCTCCTGGGCGGAAGCCCCGGAAAGCTTCCCGCCGGAAAGGAAAAGCTCTGGGAGGCCCTTTCCCTGGAGAAGCAGGTGGACAAGGATACGCCCCCGGCCTTTATCTGGCACACCGGAGAGGATCCTTCGGTTCCCGTGGAAAACAGCCTGCTCTTCGCCTCGGCCTTAAGGAAATGCGGCGTGCCCTTCGAACTGCACGTCTACCCCCGGGGAGGGCACGGGCTTGCCCTGGCAAGCGCCGAGACCGCCACCTCCAACCTGCCCGATTCCCCGTCCGGCGTGGCGGGCTGGATGGATCTGGCGGTAAACTGGATCCGCGGTTTCCGGAAATAGCCCGCCATGAACAAGACCGCCGAATTTCAGCTTAAAAGCGATACGCCGGAAAATCTGGGGATCCCGCCGGAGGCTATTCTCAATTTTATCGAACACCTTGAACGGCGCAGGCTCTGTATGCACAGCGTAATGATTCTGCGCCATGACCGGATAGCCGCGGAGGCCCACTACCCTCCCTTTAGCGGGGACAGCCCTCACCGGATGTTCTCCACTACCAAAACTTTTGTATCCATGGCCGTGGGCCTCCTGATCGGCGAGGGGAAGATCAGCCTGCAAAGCAGGATGGCCGATTTCTTTCCCGAGTACCTGCCCGAAAAGATCCCCGGCTATACCGCGGAAATGACTGTCCGGGATCTTCTCCTCATGGCCACTCCCTACGACCGCACGACCTATACGGTAAAGGACGATAACTGGGCCCGCACTTTCTACAAGGCCCGGCCGAGCCACCGCGGCGGCGCGGTTTTTAACTACGATACCTCCGGCACAGTGGCGCTGAACGCCCTGGTAGAAAAACTGAGCGGGCAAAACCTGGTTGACTACCTCCGCCCCCGCCTGCTCGAACCGCTGGGTTTCTCTTCCGGCGTCTGGTGCGTGGAACGGCCCGAAGGAGGCGCCTGGGGCGGCTCGGGGCTGATCTGTTCAGCCCGCGAACTGGCCCGCTTCGGCCTCTTCCTCCTCCACCGGGGGAACTGGCAGGGCAGGCAGCTTGTCTCCGCTTCCTATATGGCGGAAGCCGTTTCCCCCCTTATCGACAACCGGGTATCCACCGGCGCGCCGGAACTCCAGTTCGGTTACGGCTACCAGATATGGCGTACCCGCCACAACGGTTACGGAACCTACGGCATGGGGAGCCAGCTGGCCATCTGCGCCCCGGAAAAGGATCTCCTCCTGGTTACTACCGGCGATACCCAGTCCGTCCAGAACGGCCCCGACATCGTGCTGGACGCCTTCTGGACCGGGGTGTACCCCCGTATCGCGGAAGGGAAACTGGACGAAGACCGGGAAGCCCGGGCGAAGCTGGCGGATAAACTGGGCCGCCTGGAATTCCCCCCGGTGGACGGCGAAACGGCATCCCCCCGGCAGGAACACTACGGCGGCGGGGACTACCTCTTCGATGACAATCCCATGAAGATAAGCCGGGCCCGCTTCGAATTCAGCGGGGAGGGGGGGCTTATAAAGTACCGCAACGCTACGGGGGATCACGAACTGCGCTTCGGCCTTGGCGGCTACGCCGAGGGGATCTTTCCGGAAACCGGGTACTTCGGCAAGAGGATCGGCGTGCCGGCCGGGAGGGGCTTCCGCTACAAGGCTTCCGGGGCCTGGTTCAACCCCGATTCCCTGACGGTTTACCTCTACATCATCGACTGCTGCCTCGGCACCCTCAAGATCAACGCGTACTTTGGGGACGGGGGCCTTACCCTGCACATGTCCAAAACCGCCGAATGGTTTCTGGATGAATACAACGGCATGGCGTCGGGAAGGCGGGGCTAGGCGCGCGTTTTCCGGCGTCAAACACAGGGCCCGTCCGCCGCACAAGCTATACTCAGGCCCGCGCTTTCGGTTAAGATAAGGCGAGGAGTGATATTATGGCTAAGATTCCCGTGGGCGTTTTAGGGGCAACGGGCATGGTAGGGCAGCAGTACATCGCCCTCCTTGCGGATCATCCCTGGTTTGAGCTGCGCTATGCGGCGGCTTCCCCCAGAAGCGCCGGGAAGAAATATAAAGACGCCGTAGCCGGACGCTGGAACGCTACGGGCGGCGTGCCCGGCCCGGCGGTGTGGGATCTGGTGGTGGGGGACGCGAACGATCTGTCCCAGGCCCAAAGCCAGGCCAAAGCGGGAAACTGCTCCTTCGTGTTTTCCGCCCTGGAGATGGGGAAGGAAGAAACCTGCGCCCTGGAAGAAGCCTATGCCGGAGCCGGGATACCGGTAATCTCCAACGCCAAAGCCCATCGCTGGACCAGCGATGTCCCCATGCTCATCCCCGAGGTGAACCCCGGCCACACAGATATTATCCCCCTGCAGCGGAAGCGGCGGGGCTGGGATCGGGGTTTTATCGTGGTAAAGCCCAACTGCTCGATTCAGAGTTACATGACCCCCCTCTACGCCCTTATCCGGGCGGGTTACGAAATAAAGCGCATGATCGTTACCACCCTGCAGGCGGTATCCGGCGCGGGCTACCCCGGCGTGCCCAGCCTGGACATGCTTGATAACACTGTTCCCTACATAGGCGGGGAGGAGGAAAAGTCGGAGGAAGAACCGCTGAAGATCCTGGGAAGCATCCGGGGGGAGGCCATCGTCAAGGCGGCCGGCCCGGAGATCTCCGCCCACTGCAACCGGGTTCCCCTGGTAGACGGCCATAGCGCCTGCGTAAGCCTCGAATTCGGGGGGAAAAAACCGGGCCCGGAGGAGGTAAAGCGGATCTGGACGGATTTCCGTTCCCTTCCCCAGGAACTCAAGCTCCCCATGGCTCCGCTCCGGCCCATCATCGTCCGGGAAGAGGAAGACCGCCCCCAGCCCCGGAAAGACCGGGGCGCGGACAAGGCCATGGCCGTAAGCGCGGGGCGGATCCGGCCCTGCAAGGTCTTTGACATCCGCTTCGTGGGGCTCTCCCACAACACCGTGCGGGGCGCCGCCGGGGGGGGTATCCTGAACGCGGAACTGCTGAAACACCAGGGCTACATCGGCTAAGCCGCTTTAGCACCTTGCTTACACTAAAATATCCGGTAACTTTACCGGGCCGCCGGCGCAGGGGTTGAGACCCGCCCTTAGCCTTTCATTATCCTGATTATCTTTTCCACGTCCCCGGCGGCGGCGGCTACCTTTTCCTGGAGTTCCGCTTCCTTAGCCAGGAGCCTTGTTACATAGTCCAGCACCTTGGGCAGGGCTTCCCGGGGAAACTTGACCGCGCCGTTCTCGTCCATGTGTATAATTTCCCCGGGGCTGATATCCATGCCGCAAATAGTAACCGGAACGTTTACCGCCTTAATGGCGAAATCCCCGTGGCCGGCGCAGATCCCGGTAAGCATATACTGAAAACCCTTGGGGCGAATCTCGTCAATGTCCCGGGAAGGCCCGTCGGAAATAGCCCCCACGGCGCCGCAGGCTTTAAAGGCGGTGGTAAGGTTGCCCCCGGAAAGGCCGTTCTTCCGTTTTATTTCCTCCGGCATGTCCTGCTTAATGGCCAGAATCACCGGGCCGCCCGCCTGGTTAATGGCCCGGAAAACATCCGCCCATTCCAGACGGTCGAAACCGGGATTGGGCATACCGACAACACAGGTTACCGCCACCCCGGCCTTTCTGCCCAGGCTGGGGTACATACACTTCAGCGTCTGATCCGTATACCAGTTGATCGTCCAGGGATCGTAGAGCCCCAGGCAGAGTTCCCTGTCCCCAGGGTAAGTAGCCACCACGTTTGTAATGGAAGGGGTGTCATACTTTTCCAGCTCTTTTAGAATTTCAAAATCGGTCATCGTTTGCTCCTTTGAGCCTGTTCCAAAACTTCAGTTTTGGAAACAGCTCTTTGCCCCTGGTAAAATTGCCTTTTATACTACAAGAAATGAGCAATTTTCTCCAAGGGCCTGTTCCACCGGAAACGGGGTTCCCGCAGCAACCGGGTTTTGGAACAAGCCCCTCTGTTCCGTTTTTTGCGGTTTTAGTATATCATGTGATATATCATTCGGCAAGTGACTGGCAGTCGTAGCCGATACCCCGGAGCCTGCTCCCGGGTCTCCGTTCCTCCCCCGCTTCGCGGCGAGGTTCCGCGCCCAAAATCCCCGCAGGGGGGCTCCGGCGCGGCTGCACGGATACCCGTATCTTCCGGGCAAAACCTGTCAAATTTCCGTCGAATTTACTTGACAAATGGCAAACTCTGTTTGAAAATATGAAATATCACCAGATATATCGATAATCGGGGATTAAACACGGGAGTGATCTTGGAAACGGTTAAAATGGCATTGCCCGGACATCGCAAAGAAGGCAAAACTCCGGGGTATTTTATTTGCCGCCCCCTGCGGATTCCCCGCAAAGCGGCGGGGCGCGGCAGGGGAATGTCAAATACAGATTCCTCTGCCGCAAAAACCGTCCGGGCCCTTATGACGGAA